>JAGRJA010000389.1 GCA_020443005.1 Pseudomonadales bacterium | reverse complement strand
TCAACAGCATCCACTTCCAGCCCTGCCATGGTTAATTGCTCAACCAAAGCGGCAGTATCAAGTGCCGGATTCACCCACTCCATCAACCAATTTTCACTAATTTTCATAGTATTACAATCAAAACCTTATGTAATTTGTCATTAAGCAAACTGCTTCAGAAAACGCAGGTCATTCTCAAAGAACAAGCGCAAATCATTCACGCCGTAACGCAGCATGGCAAGGCGCTCCACACCCATTCCAAAAGCAAAACCGGTAAATTTCTCCGTATCAATTCCGGAGGATTTAAAAACATTAGGATGAACCATGCCGCAGCCCATTACTTCTAGCCAACCGGTTTGACTGCAAATTCGGCAGCCGTCCCCTTTGCAGGAGGTACACTGAATATCAACCTCCGCTGAAGGCTCGGTAAAAGGAAAATAGGACGGACGAAAACGCACGGGCAAATCCGCCTCAAAATACACCTTCAAAAACTGGTCAACCATTCCCTTCAAATCAGCAAAGCTGACATTTTCATCAATCATCAAACCCTCAACCTGATGAAACATCGGTGTATGGGTTAAATCGGAGTCACAACGATAGACTCTTCCAGGACAAATGACTCTGAGGGGCGGCTCACTGGTCTCCATTACCCTGACCTGCACAGGTGAAGTATGGGTTCGCAGCACATGGGAATGATCGACATAAAAAGTATCATGCATGGCTCTGGCTGGATGATGCGCAGGAATATTGAGTGCCTCGAAGTTATGATAATCATCCTCGATTTCAGGGCCCTCAACGACATCAAAACCGACCTGAACAAAAAAGTCCCGAATACGGTTGATCGTTCTGGTAACAGGGTGCAAATTGCCACAGCTTACCTTGCGGCCCGGCAAACTGACATCAAGCTTCTCGGATGACAAGCGTGCATCCACTGCTTGAAGCTCAAGAATCTGCTTGCGGGTATTCAAAGCCTCCTGTATCTGCGCCTTTACCTTGTTTATTTCTGCACCCGCAGCGGGCCTTTCTTCCGGTGCAAGCGTTCCAAGCGCCTTGAGAAACTCTGTAAATTTGCCTTTCTTACCCAGATAAGCGATACGAACAGCATCGAGTTGTTGCAAGTTTCCGGCTTGTTCAATGGATTGTATTGCCTCTGAAAGATGCTGATTCAGGTCAGCCATTTTCCACCCCACGAAAATTGAAAAATAAAAAAGGGAAAGGTGTTTCCGCCCTTCCCTTTTTTGTTGTAGTGCCGATTTGGTTGCAGCGCCCGATCAGAGCCACCACAAGACACGCTTATCGAAATCAGGCAAGAGCAGCTTGCGCTTTTTTCACCAATTCCGAAAAAGCTGATTTATCGTGTACAGCGATATCAGCCAACACGCGTCGATCGAGTTCAATCGATGCTTTTTTCAAGCCGGCAATAAATTTACTGTAGGTCATGCCTTCAGCACGCGCCTGAGCATTGATACGAGTGATCCACAACGCACGGAAAGTACGCTTTTTGGCACGACGATCACGATAGGCATATTGACCTGCTTTTGTTACCGCCTGTTTGGCCACACGGAAAACACGACTGCGAGCGCCGTAATAACCTTTTGCCTGTTTAAGAATTTTTTTGTGTCGACGACGAGCAACGACACCACGTTTAACACGAGCCATGAGATATCTCCAACCTTAATTCAGATGATTAACAATTACGCAGCATACGATCGACTAATACCTTGTCGGATTCGTGCACCTGTGATGTACCGCGAAGCTGACGCTTCCGCTTGGTTGTCATCTTGGTAAGGATGTGACTTTTATGAGCGCTTTTACGCTTATAGCCAGCAGCCGTTTTTTTGAAGCGTTTTGCCGCTCCGCTATGTACCTTTATTTTAGGCATGATTTGAAACTCCGCATTTGCAGCTTTATAAAGCTGGAATGTTAATAAAATAAAGTAATTCTTTTCAGAATTTACTTCTTCTTTTTCGGGGCTAGCACCATCATGACCTGTCGCCCTTCCATTTTGGGAAATTGCTCGACAGTGCCATACTCCTTCAGGTCCTCTTCAATGCGTTTCAGCATTTCCATTCCGAGTTCCTGATGTGCCATTTCTCGACCCCGGAATCTTAGCGAAACCTTGGCCTTGTCCCCGTTTTCCAGGAAACGTATCAGGTTGCGTAGTTTTACCTGATAATCTCCTATGTCCGTCCCTGGTCGAAACTTCATTTCCTTGATCTGGGTGCGATGCTGCTTTTTCTTTTGCGCCGCTTTTTGTTTCTTGACTTCGAAAATCTGTTTGCCGTAATCAAGTATCTTGCAAACAGGTGGTTCAGCGTCAGGTGAGATTTCTACAAGATCCAACGATGCTGCCCTTGCAGCTTTCAATGCTTCATCGATGGTAACGATCCCGACCTGTTCCCCATCAGCACCAATCAGGCGAACCTGACTTACTTCAATCTCATCATTAATGCGAGCTTTCTTAGCAGCTCCTTTTTTACCCTGACTAATAATTCATACCTCTTTCAAGCCTATAAACAAACACGGCCGCGCTTGGCAATTTCGGCTTTGAGGAAAGTAGAAAAGTCATCCAGACTCATCGAACCCATATCCTCGCCGCCCCTTGCTCGCACGGCCACGCTACCCGTTTCCAGTGCCTTATCACCCGCAACCAGCAGAAAAGGAACCTTCTGAATTGTGTGCTCGCGGATTTTAAAGCCGATCTTCTCATTTCTCAAGTCCGATTCGACCCGAAACCCCTGATTTCTCAAGTAATCTTCAACTTTTTTCACATATGGGGCATGCGCATCGGTAATATTGGCTACCACAACCTGTACCGGGCTCAACCAGACCGGCATCGCGCCCTCATAGTTTTCGATCAAAATGCCGATAAAACGCTCGAAGGAACCCAGAATTGCCCTGTGCAACATGACTGGCACCTGGCGGGAGCCGTCTTCGGCGACGAATTGTGCATCCAGCCGACCCGGCATGGAGAAATCAACCTGAATAGTACCGCACTGCCAAACACGACCGATACAGTCTTTCAGTGAGAATTCGATTTTGGGCCCATAAAATGCGCCCTCTCCCGGCAACACATCAAACGCCAAACCTTTGAAATCCAGGGCGTCCTCAAGTGCTTTTTCTGCCTTGACCCACACCTGGTCAGACCCTACCCGCTGCGCGGGACGGGTGGAAAGCTTGATCAGTACATCGTTAAAACCAAAATCACGGTAAACATCAAACAACAAATCAATGAAGGTAGAGACCTCCTCCTGTATCTGCGATTCGGAACAGAAAATATGCGCATCATCCTGAACAAACCCCCTGACACGCATTAACCCCTGCAAGGTACCCGACGCCTCATTGCGATGACAGGAGCCAAATTCAGCCAGCCGCAAAGGCAGGTCCCGATAACTCTTCAAACCCTGGTTATACACCTGAATATGACAAGGGCAATTCATCGGTTTGACAGCATAGTCTCTCGCTTCAGATTCAACAGTGAACATGTTTTCCTTGAACTTGTCCCAGTGACCGGACCGCTCCCACAAGGTACGGTCAACAACCTGCGGGGTTTTTATTTCGCGATAGCCGTTATCGCGTTGCACCCGGCGCATGTACGCTTCAATTTCGGTATAGATTGCCCAGCCACGCGGATGCCAGAACACCATACCGGGGGCTTCTTCCTGCAAGTGGAAAAAATCCAGTTTCTTGCCGATTTTCCGGTGATCCCTCTTTGCGGCTTCTTCCATGCGTAAAAGATAGGCTTTAAGGTCTTTCTTGTTTGCCCAGGCAGTGCCATAGATCCGTTGCAGCATTTCATTTTTGCTGTCGCCACGCCAATAGGCTCCGGCTACCCGGGTAAGTTTGAAAGCTTTCAATTTACCCGTGTCCGGAACATGAGGCCCACGACAAAGGTCGACAAAATCGCCCTGACGATACACTGACAACGCTTCATTCCCGGGAATCGCCTGGATAATTTCAACCTTGTATTTTTCGCCCATACCCTCGAACAGGGAAACGGCCTGTTCCCGGGTCAGAACCTCCCTCTTTACCGGCAAGGAACGAGAGGCAATTTCGGTCATTCGCTGCTCGATTTTATCCAGGTCTTCCGGTGTGAATGCCCGATGAAAGGCAAAGTCATAATAAAAACCTTCATCGACAACAGGGCCAATAGTGACCTGGGCTTCGGGAAAAATCTCCTGTGTCGCCATTGCCAGCAAATGCGCCGTCGAATGACGAATGACTTCCAACCCGATTTCATCACGCTCAGTGATAATTGCCAGATGCACATCCTCTTCAATCAGGTAAGAGGTATCGACAAGACTATCTTCAACCTGTCCGGCAAGAGCGGCCTTGGCAAGACCCGGGCCTATATCGGCAGCAACTTCAGCCACAGTCACAGGTTTTTCAAAAGTTCGCTGGGAACCGTCGGGCAGAGTAACAAGAGGCATAGAAAATCCTTTACCAGTGGTGGCCCCTACGAAAGGCCACTTGAAAACAAATAGTCCGCAATGCACAGAAAAGATGAGACATCACGACAACAAACAAATTTAAGGCGCTGATTTTACAGAAAAAAAAGCCTTCACACAACGAGCAGATCAGGGCTCGATATCCTGGGGTCGCTTTTTCCAGATTGAACGGGTTCGGTGCATACCCTCGGGCTCGTCATCGCGACCGACAGTATAGTAATACAGAGCGATCGATTTGCGGGTCACCCCATCAGGGCAGGTCAGCGGGTCTGGATGACCATGAAATGACGATGAATTGGTGTTGAAAATCACACATCGGTTGAACAGTGGCGCCGCCCTCAAGTGACACTTGCTCATATCCTTGTCCCATAATTCCAGATGCCCTCCCCAATCCTCTTGCCAGGGTTGGTTCAAATAAAGCAGTACATTGATTCTTCGATCAAGATCTCGCCGAGCATCGTAATTGAAGTCTGCATGAACATCGAGTTTGCCACCGGGCAAAATCTGGTGCATTGCCCCGCCAAAAAAGTGAGGATCACCGATCAAGCCCTTGATGCCCGTCAGCCTCTCCAGAAAATCCAGAAAAACCATTCCATTAAACTCATTGAGCATATGCCTGACAAAGTGATCGACGCCGCGAAAATAATTCTCCTGCACACGACCCTGTTTGTTTTTCTGATAATCGTTGTCATGCTGTTTGAACCCTTCGTAATTAACCGAAGGGAAAGATGACATCAAACGGGTGGTAACAGCTTCAGGGAGAAAATCATCAAAGAGTATATGAGGAAAAGGTTCGGCGCCCGTGTACTGCTCATGCAGGCTGGCAGCCTTGTCAAGCCATTCATCTGCTTCAAAAAAAAACCAGTCGTTATCCGTCATTCAGCAAAACACTCTCGACATATCAAAGCCACATCTTAGCACGGAAAAAAATCCCGTTGGCGTCAGGGCATTGCGTTGGGTCAAAAACAAAGGCTTTTGTATTTTCGGCGCAGATCAATCTAATTGTCGAAACGCATGAAGTCCGGCAAGTTAAAATGCCAGCTCTTTTCTTCTGCGCGCTCCATAATTCTCCAACCGTTTTCTGTGCGCACATATTGATCGACATACCAGAGGCCGAGCATAAACAGGTGCTTGCCCTTTTCCGGACCAAGATTCATTTCCTGTGGATTGAAACACATGATTCTGCCTGTTGCAGTGTCACCTTCCACTTTGATTTGCATATTCGCATTCAAGTGCTGGGTATTGGAGAAAACAGGCATCGCCTGCTTGAGAAAAGTGACAATCTCATCCAGAGAACCTTTGGGGCCGCCAAAAACCGAGTAGTCAATCTGTGCATCCGGATGAAATATTTCAGTTTTTAATGCATCGAAGTCCTGGGCATCAATAATTTGGGCGTAACGGTACAGCAAATCCTGTATTTCAAAACGGTCTGAAATTTCCTGAAGGGACAATGGCATTGTTATTTACTCCTCTACGACTTGACCATGATAATAAAAATGTTTCAGCTAAAATGCTCATTGAGCACACAGCGAACACCTCCTTCGGCCTCGATTAAACCGGCGCACTCATTACAGTGTGTGCAACCATTAACATAATTGACATCGGCTTTGGCATTATTGGGAAAATCAGGATCAAAAAATAACGGTCTGCCCAACTGAATAAAATCAAAGCCCTCTTTCATCAGTGCTTCGATGCTGTCGTTGCTGCATACCCCGCCAATGTAACAAACCTGATTACCGACCTTTTCGCGAATACGCCTCGCATGTTCAAGCAGGTAATTTTCCTTGTAGGGATAATCCCTGAACAACTTTGGGCCAACCATTTTCATACCCAGTTTCATGATCGGACTTTTCTCGTTTTTTATAAGGTTCGGCAACATGTTGTCGCCATGGAACATGATCATGGGGTTCATGCTGCTCGTGCCGGCACTACAGATCACACAATCCAGCCCCCCTTTATCGAGCATACTGGCTATCTCGACTGAATCATTCCAGTGAACGCCTCCCTTGACGCCATCGGTCATACTGATTTTTCCGAGAAGCGGGAAATCATCACCGACATTTTTCCGCACCTCTTCAAGCACTTCCAGTGCAAAACGCATACGATTTGCGAGACTGCCGCCATACTCATCGGTGCGCTTGTTGGTTCTTGGGCTGATAAACTGGCTTATACCGTAACCATGCCCGAAGTGTATTTCGATGGCATCAAAACCCGTCGACTTCATAAAGGCCGCAGCGCGACCAAAGACTTTCACCCTGTCCTTGATCTCCGCGACAGTCATTGCGCCTGTAAAAGGCAACCCATAGGCCATACCCAGTGAGTTTATCCCGAAGGATGGCCCCATCGGTCGCTTTCCACTAAAAAGGCCGCGACCGGAAAATGCCTTGCTTTTGGTGAAATTGCCACAGTGACTTAGCTGACCGGATACCTTTGCCCCGGTTGCATGAACCCTGGCAATCAATTGCTGCAGCTGTGGTTTAATACCATCGTGCATGTAAATCATATTTTCATTAATACGCCCGTCAGACTCTGCTGCACAATAGCCGACTGTCGTAAGTGCGATACCGCCCTCTCCCATCCGTTCATGCAGGCGAATATGTGATTCACCCGGGATACCGTTAGGGCTTTTCCCCTCAAAGGTTGCTGCCTTGATAAGGCGGTTTCTGAGGATGAGGCCATTTATACGCGCTTCATCAAAACATTTTTTCAGATAATCACTCATTGGCAATAAACTCCGTTTATGAAAGAACAAGGAACAGGCCGTCATTGTACAGACAAGAAATCCGCACTGCTGAAAAAAGCACTGCGACAAACCGTAACCCCCGGCTAGAGAAGTGCTTCAGCATGAGCTGCATCCTTGTCTTGAATCTGCAGTTTGTTTCTGAAGCGCAATTCCGCGAAATTTATCAGCTTGTCTTTCAGTCGCTGGGAATAAGTGACAAAGTTGGTCAAGGCCCCCGCATCCCTGCGTACAGGGTCTGCCAGAAATGACAAAAGCTGTCTGGTCGCATCATCGAGGTGATACTGCATTTGCCTGGACTGGGTACGAATATCAAAAGGCTCTGCACCCTGCGGCAAGGATTTATGAATATCATCAAAAAGATTGAGTGTCTGGCTGGAAATATCGCGTATCAATAGCAATATGTCGCTATTCAACTCAATATAGTTCTCCTGCATTACCCGCTTGGCATCAAAAATATCCTTTATCGAATCATGGATCTGGAAAAGATAATCAAACTGGGTAATGAGGCGAATCAACTCCCTTGAGTCCGATTCGTCGCTGATTCTGGTGACGATGCGGGAAAAATAGGCCAGATAATCTTTTTTTACAAATTGCATATATTCAAGTCGCTTTCCCGCGACATCGAAAACACCCTTATAATTGGTTTCAACACTCAGGGAGACAACATTGTAATTCTCCTGGAGAAAATAAAAGAGGTCGACAGCTTCTGATTCGAGTTTCTTCCGAATCTCTGAAAAATCCTCTTCTTCAGAATAAACCGGCAGTTCCAGGCGCTTGAAATCCATTTTCCCCTCACCCATTAGCCGGTCTATCAGATTTGTAAATGGTGTTATAAAAAGCAGGAAAAACAGGCTCGCAACAACATTAAAAACAAGATGTATATTTGCCAGCGCTATCGCCGGATCCATGGCAACATCATTCAACTTGCCACCGTAGAGAAACAGAAGCGGCAGAAAAAGAAGCACTCCACCGACATTGAAAAAAAAGTGGCATAAGGCCGTTTTTTTGGCGGCTATATCCATATTAAACACAGAAATCAGTGCGGTTGCCGTTGTGCCGATATTGGCACCCATTATCAGGGGAACAGCATTCTCAAGACTCAGCAAACCCTGTTGAGTAAAAATTATTGCCAACCCGGTCGTTACCGAGCTCGACTGTACAATCGCCGTAAAAAGACAACCCATCAGTATGGCAAACAAGGGGTTATAGGGTTGGGTCAACAACTGCATGAAGGACTGATTCTGCTGCAAAGGCTGCAAGGATGACGCAATCAGGTTCAAGCTGAAAAAAACAAAACCAAAATAAAAAACGGTTTTTCCGAAAATTGAAAAACGGGTTTTGATGATCGTGAGTAAAAAACCGAAAAGAATGAACACCGGCGCAAAAGCCGTCAGTTTAAAAGCAACCAGTTGTGCCGTTATGGTCGTACCGACATTGGCCCCGAATATGATGCCGACACTGTTTTTGAAAGAAAGAACACCTGCGTTAACCAGACTGATCGTGATCACCGAAGTTGCAGAGCTCGACTGAATAAAAGCGGTTACAACAGCGCCAATCAAAACCCCCAGTATGGGAATACGGGTAGCACTACCCAGTGTTTTTCTGAAACGATCTCCGGATATCCGCTCAATCTCTTTTGAAAAACTCTCCAGGCCGAAAACAAAAAGAACAACGGCTGTGAGCCCGGCCATCAGAATATGGATATTCTCCATAATGATTAATAGCCTTCATTCACAGAAAAACCGACTATTCGGGATGTAAGCGGATCAAACAGGGCACCAAAATTACAATTCCCGCCGCCATTGACCACATAAAGCTGACGGGATATATCGTATTCCGGAGGAAAGTAACAAAAGGCATTGGCCAAAATCAGTTTTGAACCTTGTTTGGTCAGGCCGACATATTGCAGTGTATATTCATTAAACGGTCTTAAAACGGCACTTTCTTCGGTGATGATCTGCCTGATTTGCATTTCGAAGACATTAACCAGTGATTCATCAGGAACCCAGTAACCACTTTTGGGCCAGGCACTGATACTGCCTTGCAGGGAGTTGACGACATCGCTCTCTGACAAAATATAGCGGGCAGGCACAAAACGGGTGGCATCGATTTCCTCATCAGCATAGGCCGTCAATGCCGGCACAAAACAAAAAATTACCGCCAAAGCAGGCAAAATTGAAAAAAAACGATTTGCTTTCATCGTGTAACCTCTTCCGCGTTCATTCAAATAACAAGTGTGTTCTGGCATTCGCAATCGGCTCATCCCTGCGATTTTGCCAGGCTGTAACAGAAACATTTACCACCTTGCGCCCCTGACGCACAACACTGCAATTGGCATAAGTCGTCTGGTAACGCCCCGGCCTGAGATAATCGAGAGAGAAATCCACAACCTTGGGCATGGCAAAAAGTTCAAGCTTCGCCAGCGCATGAAAGATCGCGGCATTTTCCATAAACCCGCCGATCACGCCACCATGAATGGCCGGCAGCGTCGGGTTACCGATATTATCCTCCAAAGGAGGAAATACAAAAACCACCTCTTCTCCAAGATTCAGGCAGCTCATGCCAATCAAACGGGCATAGGGAATCATCTCGATGAGGGGGGCGAAATCGTGGTTTTCACGAGCCTGTTTAACGCGCTCTGGCAAAGACATTACAACTTCTCCCTGTTGTTTACGGCTGCAGGATCAATCCGCATGAAAGTCGCCGTGCAATGGGCAATCGGCTTTTCCTGCAGGCCCTCATGATAGGCCAGACCTCGGGCAAAAATCACATTACGGGTCACCCGATAGGCCTCTGCAGAACCCAGAACCGGTTTACCCGGAATCGCCGATCGCATGTAGTCTATTCTGAGATCAAGTGTCGGCGCTATCCCAGGCTCCTTGAGCGCTGTGACGGCTGCAAAACCACAAGCGGTATCCATCAAGGTCGTGAGTGGCCCGCCATGTATAACACCTGTATCGGGGTTGCCGACTATTTTCCGGTCATAAGGCAAAAGCAGCACCAGATGGCCCGGTTCAGCTTCAACAACCTCTATTCCCAAAACCCGGCACTGTTTCAACACAGGAATGATGCTTTTCATCTGCTCCAGCATCGACAATGAACCCGACATATGACTTTCTCCGCAGTTAATCTTCCAACAAGAATTGTTCTCTTGCCATTCGTGCTATTTCCCTTGCCCGTTGCAGACAAATATCATCCGGCTTGCCCTCACAGGTCAGCGGTATAATGCCAATATCCCAGTTGGCGCCCAGTCGATCCGGTAGCTTCAGTTTCCGGATCTTGCTGAATTTACAAGCTGTACAGTCAGACTGTGATACAGCGTGCAAACGACTGTTCAGCTCCAGCATTAATGCTTCTCGAGTAAGCGTTACGGCTTGATTCATTTCCTGCACCTGATAGTGGTTAATGTGAACGGTATTGACCATAAACCAGCTTTTTTATGAAATCACTTTGAACGGTGACAGAAAAATCATTAAAGGGTTCATCGTCGTACAAATCAAAATGATCACCATCATATTCCTGCAAAATACAATCGTTAATCTTTTCAGCTGTTTTTTTGATGTCATTCACCGGCACACCAGGATCTTTTTTTCCGTAAACAATCAGCACGGGACATGTTATTCGTCCGGCAGTATCAATCGGGTTATAACTACCCGCCTTGAGTAATGATCGGGCAGGAAGCCTGTTTTCCCATCGTGAAGAATTTTTTGTCATTTTCAGATAATGCTCATACCACCCGGGGTAATCGAGCACGGCAAAACCGTCTCCGGGTTTGCCGACG
>JAGRJA010000388.1 GCA_020443005.1 Pseudomonadales bacterium | reverse complement strand
AATGCAGCGGCAACTTTGTTTTTTGTACGCCTCGCCTGCGCGAGAGCGACAGTAATGCGGTCGAACAACAAATGTCTGTTTGGAAGACCCGTTAAGGGATCATGCAAGGCCAAATGCTCTAGGCGCTTCCTTTGTTCATAGGCTTCGGTGATATCTGAGGCCGTACTGACGTAATGGTTGACCTTGTTAGAATCCGCTTCTTTAACGGCGGAGATGTTCACATGTTGTAAAAACAGTGAGCCATCCTTTCTGGCATTCCAAATCTCGCCCTCCCAAATGCCTGAACTTTCGAGCTTTTCCCACATGTCTTCAAAGAATTTCTTATCATGTTTACCGCTGGACCAGTATGACGGCGTTTTACCAACGACTTCCTCTTTCCGATAACCCGTCATTTCCGTAAACATCGGGTTCACATCAAGGATAACCGCATTCTCATCAGTGATAACGATACTTTCTCTAGCAAATTCTATAACTTGCGCTGAAAGTTTCATCGATTGTTCCGACTGTTTGCGCTCGGTGATGTCTTGTAATGAGCCCTCGACAAAGTAGGGCTCATTATTTTCATCAAATTTGAAATACGCTCGACTGCTCACCCACTTGATTTGTTGCCCAATCAATATTCTGTGCTCAATATTGAAAGGACGACCGGAAAGGGCCAGATTACAGGCAGTGTTAACTTTTTATCTATCTTCCGGATGAATAACCTCCATATAGCGCTTATAGTTAATGGGGGCGTCAGTTGCCAACTCCAGTATTCGGTAGGCCTGATCCGAACATCCGAACTTTTTGCGTTTGAGGTCATATTGCCAACTGCCCAGCTTGGCGATTTCGTGGGTTCGTTTCAAGCGCTGTTCACTGCTACTGAGACCCTCAACAAGCAATGTAATTTCTTTAGTTCGTTGTACGGCATTTTCTCTATTTCTTGCCATGGTATAGATCACCACAAAGAGAAGGATGTCAATAATCAGGCCGGTAGTGGCGATGATGGTGGGCTGTGTGCTGCCCATAAGCTGATCGAAAGTCTGCGTGCTTTTGAATTGCAACGTCCAGGCTCTTCCCTGAAGCGCGATGACTCTCTGACTTTGATGTTGCCCCCCCTCATCTCGTCTTAACGTGTCTTGCCTGCTGTCGTAAAGCAGGTGATCCGTTAAAGGTTGATCACCATCGAAGACCTGAAAATCCAGAGTTGGGGGACCTTCACCCAGAATCCCCTGGAAGAGATCTTTTGCACGAAAAGGTGCGTAAACAAATCCTTTTAACAACCTCCAACGTTCCTCTTCCGTTGCCAGCGGTTTATCGACGGAATACAAAGGTAAATAAACGAGGAAGCCTGCCTGGATATCTGTGCTGGTTTCCTGTACCAGCGTAACAAGTCCTGACACCGCTGGCTGGCCTGTCTCAGCAGCTTTTTGCATTGCCTCTTTTCTAATAGGGTTGGAAAACATGTCATAGCCGAAAGCGCGCTGGTTTCGGCTGGTAAAGGGCTCCAGATAGACAATGGCACTATACACATCCCGCTCCCCAGGAGGGTACACCATGTAATCAGGAAAACCCTCAGATCTGATTGATTTTTCATGGGCAGTCAACGAGTCGGGAGATATCATTTGGGCATAACCAATACCCTGTATGCCGGGCCAATAGGTGTCTATCAGTAAATTGGCCACATAGGTTTGAAATTCTTTCCTGTCCACATGTTCGGAAGCCATGAATAAGCCAACCCCTCCTCTCAAAACCTGCTCGTATTCCTGCATTCGCTTGGTGATTGCCTGGACGCTAGTATTGACCTCGAAAACAAACCGATCGGCAGCCCGTTGAGATACAGATT
>JAGRJA010000387.1 GCA_020443005.1 Pseudomonadales bacterium | reverse complement strand
GGTGTTGATTTGCCCGCTGAAACACTGGTCGATGCCTATTTTATGCAAATGCTCAAAAGCAAGGTGACGCGTGGTGTTTTACAGGCATGGGACCCGGTAAGGCAAAAGCCGGCTTGGTCCTACAAACACGCGCGTACCTGGAACGGGGGTGTGTTGGCCACGGCGGGTAATCTTGTGTTTCAGGGTACGGCCGATCACAAGTTCATGGCCTTCGATGCGAAAACAGGTGATGTGTTGTGGCAGTATGACAGTCGTCTGGCGATTATGGCCGCCCCTGTCACTTACAGGGTTGATGGCGAACAGTATATTGCTGTGCTGGCGAAGTGGGGCGGTGGTTTCCCTCTGGCGGTGGGTTTGCCGCCGATTCATGGCCTGGAAAAGGGTCGCTTGCTGGTATTTAAACTGAATGGCGATGCACAGTTACCCGCACTTCCACCAAAGAAAACACCGATGAACAAACCTTTGTCGATGACGATGACTGATGAAGGTGCATTGAAAGAAGGTGAGGCGCTGTATGAGGCGTATTGTGGAGCTTGCCACGGCAAGGATGGTGTGAGCGGTGGCACGGTGCCGGATCTGCGTTTCAGAGCCAGTCAGTATCCCTTTGAGGCATTCAGGATTTTTGTACTTGATGGTGTGCTGGCTGAAAAAGGCATGGTCAGTTTTAGCGATGTGCTCGATGAAGAAAAGGCAGAGAAGGTTTACAATTACCTGCTGCAGAAAGCCAATCTCGAATACGAACTGCAGCAACAAAAATCGTCGTTTGCGATGCGCCTTCGACTCTGGATTTATGACAAGCTGGTATCGCTGATTGTGTTGGCCGTGGACGGCTCTGTTGTTTTCTATCTTGGAGCGGCCCTTTTTAATCTGCTCGTACTTTGGCTGCTGTTCAGAATTTATCGTCGGTTCCGTACAAAATAAGGCATTGTCTACTCGTTGCCCTGTGCTGGCTGGCGATAGCAGGTACATGGAAGTTTGTTAAATGCATGAACTGATTTCAAAAAACACACTCCGTCACCAGAAACGATTGGCTTGTGGTTTGATACCGCTGTTGAATTTGCTCTCTAAATACGGCGTTGAGACGGATGAAGTCTTGCGGCATGCAGGGATACGCAAGGTCGAATTGCTGGATCCTGCATTCACAATCAGCTTTGAACAGGAAATCTGTATCGTTGAAAGCGCCCTGCAGTTTTTGCCAGCGGGTTCAGGCAGTCTTGAGTTGGCGAGGGAATACCATCTTCATCATTTTTCTGTACTTGGTTTGGCAATCAGGGCCTGTGAAACGCTCGGTGACATTTTTGATTTGATCATGCGTTACCCCCGGCTGGTTTGGGGGATTTGCGAGACATCAAGCAGTATCGAGGCGGATGCCATCTCATTTGAGCTTAAGGCAGGCAACAGTCGTGAAGAGCGTTTTTTGCTGGAGCGTGATGCGGCCTGTGCAAAAACCCTGTTCAGTGAAGCGCTGTCCTGTGAGCTTGAGGTGAAGGAAGTTTATTTTTCTCATGCGCCATTGTGTGATATTGAACAGTATCAACAGTTTTTTCATTGTCCGGTAAGTTTTGGGCAGGCAGTTTCAGGTTTGACATTTTCTTTGTCCGAACTGCAAAAAAAAGTGCCGACAGCGGATAGTTTGTCGAAAGCATTTTACGAGGCGCAATGTGCACGCATCAGTGCTGAAATTGATCAGCCTTTTCGATACAGCTATCTGGTGAGAGATTATCTGTTATGCGCAAACCCGGTTCCCGGCCTTGAAGCGCTTTCAGAAAAACTGGCGATTGAACCGAGAACCCTGCAACGCCTGCTGAAAAAAGAAAACACAACATTCAGTTCAGTGTTGAAAGATGTGCGCTTGAAGCGGGCTTGCGACCGCTTGTTTTACAGTAACACATCGGTAGAGGAAGTTGCTCTCGAATTGGGTTTTTTCGATGCGGTTGCCTTTTCGCATGCCTTCAAGACATGGACCGGGCTGGCTCCAAGGCAATGGCGAGAACAACAAAATCGACAGGTATGACATTCTGTCGAATAAACATCAGCAGCTTGACCAGCCCTGCAATAAAAAAACACAAGCATCGTGATTGCCCGAAAGGGTTAGGGTCTTGTACAGGAATGGATAAAGGAGAATGTAATGAAACTCGGTTTTATGTGTGGCATGCAAAAGCAGGGCATCTGCACAATTGAAGAAATTCTTGAAGAAATAAAAAACGCGGAAACACTTGGTTTTGATCAGGCCTGGATGTCTCAGGTATTCAGTACCGATGCAATCAGTTTGCTGACCATAGCGGCCAGGGAAACGAAAAACATCCGCCTCGGTACGGCAGTAGTACCAAGTTACACCAAACACCCGACGGCGATGGCATTGCAAGTGTTAACCGCAAGTGCTGCAAGCCAGGGGCGTTTTGATCTTGGGTTGGGCCTTTCGCACAAAATGGTTATAGAGGATATGTACGGTATATCGTATGCAAAACCTGCGCGCCATATGCGCGAATACCTCGAGGTGTTAATGCCCTTGCTGCAGGGTGAGCCCTGCGAATTCAGGGGTGAGGTGTTTTCCGTGAATGCTCGTATGAATGTGCCGGATGCCGTTACGCCCGTGCCGGTTTATATTGCGGCACTTGGCCCGCGAATGCTCGAGATTGCAGGCACATTGGCCAATGGCACAACAACCTGGATGACGGGCCCCGTCACACTGGAAAAACATACCATCCCGAAAATACGCCAGGCAGCAGCAAATGCCGGTAAACCCGAGCCGGAGATTATTGCCGGCTTTCCGATTGTATTAACCAAAGACGAGGCCGGTGCACGCGCTAGAATTGCCAAAAGCATGGGGATTTACCAGCACATTCCTTCTTATCAGAAAATGCTGGAAATGGAAGGTAGCAGGCCGGAGCAAGTAGCGATGATCGGTGATGAAATCAGTTTGAGGAAGCAGCTTGCTCACCTGAAAGACATTGGTGTAAGCGGTTTCAATGCATTTTGTGTGCCGGTTGACGATACGGCGATAAAACGAACGATGACTTTTCTGGCTGATGAATGGCAGGTATGACATGCTTTTCTTGATAGTGTTGTTCTTTCAGGCTGGTTGATCTGAATTGAAAATTTTTTCCAGTTTTGTTTTGGTGGCTATCCCTGTTCTGGTGATGATAAACAGTATAAAAAGTGTACTACAAAGCTGTAGAGCGTGATGGGTGAAAAGTGGAAGGTTCGCAAAAGCATTGCCCGTGATGACAGGGATGAATAATGCTGTCAGTGCGTAGAGCAAGCAAGGAGCCATCAGCGCTTTTTTCCGAGAGCGTGTGTCTCCTGCAAGCATTTGAATTGAGATCAATGGCGCGTAAACACAAATGCCGATAATTCTGTGTATATCGGTTTCCGGCAAGTTTGTGAATTCATGCAAAAGGGCATTGCCTTGAAAATGCATGGCGATAATGATGCGCAAGCTGTTGGCAAGCAGGCCGGTGGCCCATGCAATGATGAGTATGGCAGTGAACAGCAGCAAGTAGTCACAGGCTGTTTTTATTTCGATTGCATTCCGGTTTTCACGATGCAGCTCGGGTTGTAATACCCAGGCGTAGGCAAGCAAGGACATGATCATGAAATTAATCCCGGCACAGCTTTTAACCAGCCTTACATTGGCATCTTCGCTCAACCATTCCTTGTTCATGTCCTGTTTGAATGCGTAGCCAGTCAGCCACTCCAGAAGTTGTGCGAGTGGTCGCAAAACCCAGTCCAGTTGTTCTGCCGTAGCGACACTGTAGTGATGCTTTAGAAGCACCACTACAGTTGCTGTTGACAGCCACCAGATAAAAACCGGCATGAATTTTTTTATGTCATGCATATCAGGCGACAGATACATTGATTTTCCTCCGTCTTTGAGCCAGCAAGCGAAGCAGGACTATAAGGACAAAGGTGGTCAACCATTCTGGTTCGGGCATGGGTCTGCCAATCGCCTTGTTGCTAACCCCTTTGGGTAGCGGCAAAGGTTGTTTCACATCCTTGGTATTGCCGGTCTTGTTTCGAACCACTTCATCGACGGCGACGAATGAAGTATGACGCGTCAGTAATGAGTAGTTCAGGCCGAGCTCAACAATCTCGTTACGCAGGGCATCCTTGTCATCGGCGGGAAGCAGATAGAGCCTCTCCAGTTTTTTGCGGGCCCACAATTGCGGTAGCGTACTGTCACCGGCTTCCGCTTTGTTCAGCGGAAATACCCATTGCTGCTCACCCATGCCGGTTACACCGCTAAGGGTGATACTGGCATCAGCTTCGGCATTCTTGTATTTTCCGATAATCATTAGCGGGCGTTGTGCCAGCATGTCGGGTACCCGGGATGGTTCCATGTCATAGAGTTCAACGCCGTTTCCCTTAACCTGAATATTGGTTAATGCCGGTGCAGAGATGTAGCTTCTGAAACGATCGGCGTGCAGCCTGGCTTCTTTCGGGTTGGTGATGATAAAGGCTTCTGCCTTGCCGACTTTTGCAATGCCCTCTATCAGGTGGCGGTTGACCGACGAACCAATGCCGAACGAGAACAGGTTGTTGCGATAGAGCTCACTGTCAATTAACTGGAATACCCGATCTTCTGCGCTGATGTAACCGTCTGTAACAACAACAATGTTACGGGAACTGTTTTCATCGTCCTGCATGGCAAAGGCTTTTTGCAGCGCACTGTAAAGTTCGGTGCCACCGCCTCCCAGCTGGTTATTCATCATACTTTCAGCCAGTGCGATATTGCCTTCGGTTGCTGTGAGTGGTGTGGGTGATAACAGGCGAGAGCCGCCGGAGAAAAACAGGATGTTGAATCGGTCGCTGGGTTTAAGGTCGCGTAACAGTTTTACCATCAGTGCCTTGGTGGTATCGAGCGGAAAGCCGTGCATGGAACCGGATACATCGATAACAAAGAAGTATTCTCTTGCAGGCATATCATCGGGAATGATTTTTTTGGGCGGTTCAGAAACCAGTAAAAAGTAATTCTCGTTTTTGAATTCGAAACGGCTTAAACCTGTCAGTATTTTGTCACCCTGTAAACGATAATGCAGAATGAAATCGCGGTTGCCGGCATCTTTTTTGTCTTTCAGGCCAAGCCTGACGCTGCTTTTGTCTTCCCAATTCATCGTCAGTGAGTGAGTGGGTGATTCCAGACCACTGAGCGGTAAGGGTGAAGCGATATGAATATCTATGTCGTATAACACAGGGTCATATCCGCCTTCTGCGAGATAGGGGTTTTCTACCCACAGGGTTTCCTGTGAAGAGAAGTTTGCATCGCCACCGTATCTGGGCCCGACTACGCCCGGTAAAACAAATTCGTAGATACCATCTTCGGCTGAGAGTATTTCCGTATAAGTGATTTCGACGATGATTTCGTCACCGGGCATTATGTTGGCAACATCCATCGAAAAAACATTGGGTCTTTTTTGCGATAAAAGCGAAGCAGATTTTCCTGCTTTTTTTGCTGCGTTAAACACCTGCTTTGCCTCTTCTTTCTCTTTTATTTTTGCGGTTATTTTCCGGTCGCCGATGGTCATGGTCATACCGTTAACGGCTGCGCGAGTGGATCCGGGAAAAATGTAGGTGGCATTGATTGGCTCGTTGCCGGCATTGCGATAGACCTGTGTCAGTTCAACACGGGCGATATAACCGTTCAGCTCTACATCGGCAAGGTTTTCCTTGAGGGGTATTTTTTCAGTTCCAGAATCGCCGCCTTCAATAAAAAAGTAGGGTGAAAGATTATGGCCTTCGTTTTCTGTTGTATCTGCCCGGGTAGAGTTGCTGCCGAAACCGCCAAGCAGGGGTATGAGAATAAAGGTGACGCCGAGTATCAGCTGTCTCTGCAAATTCGGGATCATGTTGTTTCTCCGTCAGGTTTATGGAGATTCAACTATGACAAGGATCTGTGTGTGTCTGGTGGAACGAATGTGGAGATTGTGTGAAGAATACGGGGTGCCCTAGTGCTTTCTTTCGGGGAGTGACAATCGGGCGCAGGTTCCGTTTTCGAGATTGATCAGCTCGAGCGTTCCCTTGTGTAATTGTGCAACCTCTCGCGCAAAATTCAGGCCAAGCCCGGAGCTTTTTTGCCCGCTATTCGGTCGGGGAAGTGAGTAGAAACGCTCAAAGATTCTGTCGACTGCGTACTCGGGTATGCCGGGCCCCTGATCAATGATTTCAATGACCACGGCGGCATTTTCGCTAAAAATGCGCAATGTTATTTCTCCGCCCATCGGTGAAAAATCAATGGCGTTGCGCAGCAGGTTGTCAATAGCCTGTTTTACCAGAAAAGCATCTCCCTGAATTATTGTCTCCCCATCGGTTTCCAGGTGAAACCGGATTTTTGCCGCTTCGGCCTCGGCGCTGTGAGCATTCATGAGCGCTTCGAGCATCGTGCGTATTTTCAATG
>JAGRJA010000386.1 GCA_020443005.1 Pseudomonadales bacterium | reverse complement strand
TCACAATCAACGGGGTTATCACGATTTTTCCGGGGTTTGGGTGAGTAGTGATGATTGATACCCAGAAGCGCTTCAATGGTCAGCGCTTTTTTCGGCAGCTGTTCCAGTAACCCGGAATATCTAGCCATGGCCTTGTCATGAACAAAGGCATTATCGAGCGATTGTTTCATTCGGGCACCGGCCTTGCCCGTGGGTGCAGCGAGTAAAATGCGGCTATCCGGATTCTGTAACAGCAAGCTGACAATGATTCGTGCTACGGTCCAGGTTTTACCCGTTCCCGGGCCACCCGTAATAATGGTGAGTTTTTGGCAAAGGGCTTTTTCTGCAGCCCTGTATTGCTCTCGACTGTCCGCTGAAAAAAGGGTTTTCAGTTGCCTTCGGCGCTGTTCGTCAAGTTCGCAAACCGATGACAGTCTTTTTGCAAGCGCCTCAAAAAGACCTGACTCAAAACCATAATATTTTTGCAGCCAGACACACACACCATCCTTGCTGGCATGCAAGGGCCGAATGTCTTCTGTTACGATCCGGGACACATCGTGTGCATCAATGTCTTCCAGAAGATCGATGAGCACCCTGTCACCAAGCATCGTGTATGCCTGCAGGTCGAGACAGGTGTGCTTCAAATAAACAGCGTAACTGACTGCCTGGGCAATATTGCAAAGTTTGGCCTGATCAACAGCGTCCAGCCCGGAACCGAACTGCCGAACCACCCACTCGCCAAAAGCGATATCCAGCAATCTCAGTGCGCCTTTTTGCCTTGATGAATCTTGCTTGCTCATCACACAGCCTCTTGCGGCCAGATACGACCCGAAAGCGCATCGTCAAGTTGCACTACCTGCATTTCCTGTGGCCGACTGAAATAGATACCGTTACGGGGGAATGCTGAAAGCCCCATACCCCGCAGAAACAAATACAAAACACCACCAAATGAAAACTCGCCGTTGTCAAAATGATAGCGCTGCTGAAGCCGGTGCTTCATATAACGATGTGCGGCCACACTGTAGATCGCAGCCTGCAAATCGTATCGATGTTCTCTCATGGCCAAACGCATCGCAGCTTCATCATAGAAGCGCGGGGATTTTCCAAGCGTGTTCGATTTATAATCCAGCACATAAACTTTTTTATTGTGGATAAAAAGCAAATCCATCGAACCGGTAATGAAGCCGGTAAGACTTTGATGCGCAGGGACAAAAACGCCATTGATAGTCATTGAAGCCAGCGCCCTGTTTATTCCCGACTCAACATGAGCTTCACGACCATTATTACCAATAGCAAAATCAAAATTCATCTCTGGCAAGCAGGCACCGCTATCAAAAAGCTTACGCAATGTACTCGATTCATCATTTTCAAAAAGCGGCTGCCCAAGCGTTGCCTGTATCCAGTCCGAAATTTGCAATAAACGGTTATCTTTCAGGCGCTGCATTTTGACTTCGTCAAAAAAAGGCGGCGCGTCGATTTCCGGTATATCAATGCCATTTATCCTCAACTGCTGTTGCAAAAGGCATTTAAAGTCTGGCGCAGATTCACTGCCCGAAAGATACCTGTCAGGCGACAGCGCAAGACTTTCAAAAACCGAGTGAAAAAAATTACCGGTCCTGTTTGAACCCATAAGGCGGTAACGGATATCGTTAGCGTAGTCTTCATCAGTGCTGGACGGCATGAAGGAATCAACGGGCAAAGGGTTAACAGTCACTTCATCGAAGCCCCCATATTGCAAGCCGGGCCCCTGTATTGAATGCGCCAACGCGGTATAGCTGGTGATCACCCAATTGGAGCGCTTTGGTTCAGGAATGATGATTTCATCCATTAACTCCGTCAATTGCGCTGCTTTCCTGGCAGGCAAGGGCGTTTCTGGCTGGCAATCGAAAAGCGGCTGAAAAGCAAAGAGGTCCTGTCTCCCCGAAAATTTTCGCACAAGCGCACCGCGTATCTGTTCAGCACCCGGATGGTTTTCATCCATCTCAAGCAAGTGCGCCCATACGCTCATTGGAAAGAGCTGAGTCTTCGAAGCACCATACAGCGCTGAAGCAATACCGACATAACACTGATTGATCGCCCTTGTCAGTGCAACATAAAGCAGGCGCATATCCTCGGCCAGCATTTCATGCTGCATCTGTTTAACAACATCTGCAGGCAAAGAAACATAGTCGATCACCTGTTTGTAGTCAGGTGCCGGATGAATTGACGGTAATGAATCGCTGGTATCGGCTTTTCTGGGAAGAAAGAAAAAGGGTAAAAATACCACCGGGTATTCAAGACCTTTAGAAACATGAATGGTTACGATTTTCACCAGGTCTTCATCACTCTCGAGCCGAATGCGTTTCACATCCTCATCGAGATCACTATCGTCTTTTAACTGGCGTTGAAGCCACAATATCAACTGTTCATGCGAACCCGTTTCGGCATCCCTGTTTTGCAGTAGTTCTCCTATGTGTCTGATATCGGTAACCAGCCTGTCACAATCAGGCAGCTTCGCCATTTCAGTCATAATATTGCGATTGAGAATAAAGTGGTTGATGGCTGATAGAATGCCGTAACGATGCCAGCTGAGCTGGTATTCGCTGAATTCGATAATCAGTCTTTCCAGTAACGCATCACCTTTCTCATCGTCATCAAGCTGTTCCAACTCGGTAAAATTCGTGGAAAAGCCCCTGAACAAGAGGGTTGCCAGTGCTTTTTTTATCAAGCGTTTTTCACGAGGTTCGTTCATCGCACAAATAATGTGATACAGGTCTTCAGCAATGACGGAACTGTTGAAAACACTATCACGCTGACTCTGGTAAACAGATTGAAGCGGTGTTTCGAGTGACAATAGCGCCTCGCGCATAAAAGCGGCTTCCACACCGGTTCGCACCAGCACTGCGATATCCCCGCCTTTAAGGGAGCTAACGCTGTTATCGCTCGATTTCAGGCTTGCGCAGCCAGACAGCAAAACGGATATTCTCTGCGCTGCATCTTTGGCAAAACGCGCCAGCACAGCATTTTTTGAAAAACTCAAATCACTATCAGGCTCAACTTGATCACCCACAAAAACAAGGGGGCTGTTTGTCAGCATCGGATGGTTAACCTGGTATTCAGGCTTGAGTATGGGTGGATTCATTTCCTCACAGGAAGCAACCTCAACATAATCAATACCCGGAAACAAAAAAGTATTTTTCGGAAATGCTACATTTTCTTTCACTTTTTTGGTTTCCGAAAAAAGACTGTTCACTGCCTGAACCAGTTTTGCCTTGCTCCTGAAATTGGTATGAAGCGAAAATATCGAGGCTTCCTTTCTTGATTTTTCCAGTAATTCAACTTTTTTCCTTACCTGCAAATAGGCAAAAATATCAGCGCCCCTGAACTGATAAATAGACTGTTTGGGATCACCAATCATGAAAAAGGCAGCAGCATCATTCCCTTCGTACAGCTGATTGAACAGCGTAAATTGCGCGGGGTCCGTATCCTGAAATTCATCCACCATACAAACCGGATACTCAACCGTTACCGCTTTTTTCAGGCGTGCCGCCTGCTCACCCCCGTTGAGCAAAATGCGGTTGATATGTTTAACCACATCATCAAGTTGCATTGCCGTGAAGTCCGGCTTGCCAAGCTGCTTGGCAATAAATTGCAACAGAAAGGCGCTGAAAACCGACTTTTTCAGCCCTTCTTCAGAGGGGGTGTTTACAATATGGTTTAGGAGCCTCGTCATAAATTGACAGAGTGGATGATCGGGCTCCTGCTTCAGCAAAAGTTGCAACCTTTGTGTAGACTGGTTTTTATTTTTGAAAGGGTTATCAGGTTTGAGTGCAGTGGCTGACAAGCAGTCTTTGATATAGCCTGTTATGACTGGCTCAGGATCAGTTTTCCTTTTAGAATTTTCGAGCGAAATTGCTGACAACTTCGCAAAAAAATCGGCAGCAACCGTTTCTGTACTGAATTTATTCCACTCATCCAGCAACGACTTCCTGGTACACAAGTGTTCATTGGCCTGTTTTTCGTACTGTATCTCGACTTGCCGGATCGCCTCTTCCAGATTGGCAAGTTCCGGGATTTCATCCAACAAAAATGAAGGTTTTACAGTGCCTGCGTCAATATTTCTCCCAAACAGGTGTTTGAACTGTGCTATATCCTGTATGTTCAGGCTTTCAAAGAAGCTCTGAACCCTGGGGCTTTCGGAGAACTGCAACGCTCTCCAAAGGTTGGCCAATAATTGATCGCGACGATGGTCTGTTGCCTCACTGATATCAATATCGGCCAAAGCACCTGTCTCGAATAAAAAAGTTTGCAAAGACCTGACCGCAAACCCGTGTATGGTGTAGATACTCGCTTCATCCATGTTCTGTAACGCCGCTTCGAGCAAGCGGGCACACGCTGTCAATTGCCGTAAATTTTTCCGGACGAGCTCTGCAATGAACGGTTCCTCACACTTACCCCCCGTCTCCGCATCGCGAAAAGCACAAAGCGCCTGTTCAATTTTATGCCTGATACGCCCGCGCAGCTCGCCCGTCGCTGCCCGAGTAAATGTCACCACCAGAATCTGCTGCACCGTTCTTGCCTTGTCTGGCTCACCATCCCCAATCAATAACCGCAAATACAGGTTGGCAATATTGTAGGTCTTGCCTGTTCCGGCGCTCGCTTCGATCAAACGCTGCCCACTCAGGGGAAATGTTTCTGCCTTGAATGTTTCCATCAGGATGTCCTTTTTACACTTTTCAACAGGGCGAATGGTTTTTCAAACACTGAACTGCAATCATTTTTATTTTCCAGCATTGCAATCACCTT
>JAGRJA010000385.1 GCA_020443005.1 Pseudomonadales bacterium | reverse complement strand
TCGGGTCAGATTTTTGATGTTTCTGAAGGCGAAACAATACTCTGCGAACAAGGTGAAAAAATTCGTTACAGCAACCCCTTTGAAGAGGAATGCGAAATCTGGGCCATCTGTACACCGGCTTTCGACCCTTCAATCGTCAATCGCGATGAGGCATTTTAGCCGATCTTATTCGGTATTGCTGATAAAGGTTTCTTCGCCGCAGATCGCCAATATCAGGCGTTCACATAATAGCCAGGGGTCTTGCTTGTTGAGCCCTTTGCTTGCAAGATCAATTTTCTGGGCCATTTGTAAAAACAGATACAATCTTGGTATCGGGGTGCGTTTAAGTGCCTGTTTGTAGAGAAGCTCACGACTCTCCCAAACCCCGTTTTTCCTGAACAGGGTAGCGATATTCTGTTTTCTGGAGAGGCCCTCGCGAATGCTGACAAGGGTTCTTAGTTCCCGTGTGAGCGCCCACAAGACAATCTGCAGCGCAGTGCCTTCATTTTTCAAGCCGCGGAGTGTCCGGATTGCCTGCTGTTGCTGGCCACCGAGCAGTTCATCGCCCAAAGAGAATACGCTGTATCTTGCGCTGTTGGAGATGGCATCCACCATCATGGCTTCAGTTATCTCGGCGTGCTGATGCAGTATGAAAAGTTTCTCGATTTCCTGCACGGCTGCGAGCAGGTTTCCTTCTGTGTTTTCTGCCAGAACGGATAAAGCTGCTGCGCTGACGCGGAGGCCAGCCTTGTCGCTTCTTTGCTTCAGCCAACGGGGGTAATCAGCGGGTTTTATCTCTCGGATTGGTATGTGATGACACAGGTTAAGCAACTTGCCAAACCATTTTGTATTTTTTTTGTTTGCGGGTATTTTTTCGCAAATGATGACGAGAAGCGTATCTTTCCCGGGCCTGGAAAGGTAGTCTGACAGCGTTTGATCGTTGAGATTGGCATGCTTGCAGCGCACTTCTATCAGTGTTCGCTCTGCAAAAAGTGACAGATTGTTGGCAGAAAGCAACGCTTCGTTCCAGTCGAAGGCATTGTTGCCCTGAAAACTTTGTCGTTCAGTAAACCCTTGTTGTTTACCGGCTCTTCGAATCGCTTGCAGGGCCTCTTCAATCAGTAATGGCTCGTCGCCGCTGATAAGATAACAGCTTGCGATGTTTTGGTTTTGTAAATGCTGATCGAGTTGATAGCTGTTGATTTGCATCGCCAATCAGTTTGCCGGCAAGTATCCGAGTTGGCGAACAAGCTGGTTGATCAGGTCATTCCTCATTTCTTCCAGCAGCTTTTTCTGCTCCCTTTCCTTGGCAACTACCCGGTTACGGTTGAACTGATAATGTCTGCCGGTTTTCAGGTTTTGTTTGCGTGCAAGCTCACCGTTTTTGGGGTTGATCTGATAGTTGATGGATAAAACGATTTCATATTCGGAAGCATTGTTGATATCACTGATCGAAAGCGTATTGGTTTCGATGTCTTCATTAAGGATTTCAAGATGGTAATCGGAATCGGCAAGGGTAGGTGACAGTGCATTTTGTCGTTGCAGCGTTTTTTTCAGCAATAAATGGGTCTCACCGTAACTGTCAAAAGAAGTAAGGTATATCTTATGGGGTATTGGTGGGTTGATGTGCTGGCCTTTCAAATGCCATCCACACGCAGCCAACAAGGCACAGGTTAACAGAAGAAAAACGGCTTTACAGAAACGGTTCATGAGCAGGTATCCGAAGCAGTTGACTAGGCAACCACGATATTCAACAGTTTATTGGGAACATGTATAACCTTGCGAACGGTTTTACCGTCAATAAATCGCAAGACATTTTCATTGGCATAAGCCGCATTTTGCACGCTTTCCTGCCCGGCATCCACTGCTATCGCTATTTTTGCGCGTAGCTTGCCATTGACCTGCACCACGATTTCGACTTCCGATTTGATCAGTGCAGCTTCATCAAGTTCGGGCCAGCCAGATAGCAGAATGTCATCACCGAGGCCCATTGAGCGCCAGAGCGTGTGGCAGATATGAGGAGTCACCGGGGAGAGTACGCGTAACAGAATACTGATACTTCTTATAAAATAAGCCTTTTGGTTTCGATAGTATTCTGCCGGGTCTGTTTCTGGTGAACGAGTTGTATCCAGAGCGACTGGCCCTTTCTGCAGGGGTGCATCCACTTTATCGAGATCGGTGGCACCCAGGGTGTTCAGCATTTTCATGCAAGCTGATACCACCGTGTTGAATTGCTGGCGTTCCATATCGCGCGTTGCCTGCTGCAGGCATTCATTCAGGGTGCGCCAGCTTTCCTGCAAACGAGGAGGTAACAGTGTTGTGTTTACTGCAGGAATTTCACTGCTGTTGGCCGTCAGGGTTGTCTTGATAATATCTTTCAATTCGGCATTCTGGCAGAAGTTCCACAGCTTTTTAAGAAAGCGGTAGGCGCCTTCAACACCTTGGTCAGACCACTCCAGCGATTGTTCCGGCGGGGCGGCGAACATGGTGAACAGTCTGACAGTGTCGGCTCCATAACGCTCAATCAGCTCTTGTGGGTCAACGGTGTTGCCCTTGGATTTTGACATCTTGCTGCCGTCTTTCAGCACCATGCCCTGGCAGAGAAGGCGTTCGAAGGGTTCATCACAATTGACCAGACCTTCATCCCGCATCAGCTTGTGGAAAAAACGGGCATACAGCAGGTGCAGGATGGCGTGTTCAATGCCGCCGATATACTGGTCGACGGGCAGCCAGTAATTGGCTGCTTCAGGGTTGAGCAT
>JAGRJA010000384.1 GCA_020443005.1 Pseudomonadales bacterium | reverse complement strand
TTCGAGGAAAACTGCTTTCACCTTATGCGCTCTCTTTCGATGCACAAACCTCACTGATAACAACACCTCTCCATTACGCGCTGGGCATTCAAAATGAAAATAAAATCCACTTGCCAATCAGCAATGCTCCGGTTGACATCGAGAGCCTCGCCATCACCCTAAACGGCATCGGAGCCAGAATGGAGGGAAAAATTGAAGCCTCCCTTCATGAAAAAAACAGCGGGATCAATATTTTGTCATCCGGATTCCGTTACGCCGATGAACAACTCGTCTTTCAATCGTTACATCTCAGTAACCACATCGGAAAACTCATGGGTAATCTGAGCATAAACACCGGCACATCGGATTGGCAAATTTCCGGCAACCTCGCCGAGATCAACCCATCGTATTTACACAGAAACCTGCACGGAAACCTGTCGGCAGTTTTTTTTGCCAAGGGTAATAAAACATGGCAAGAAAGCATGCTGAAAATAGAAAACATTTCCGGCACACTGAATCATCACCCTCTAAGCGGCAAGCTGGTAATCCTGCCTGCTTATGACACTCACATGCATGCACAGACAAAGACTTATGGCTGGAATATTTCAGACTCGCACTTTGAAATCGGTGACAACAGATTAATTGTCAATGGCTCCCTTCTGGATCAACTTGACCTCATGATCAACGCTGACCTTGCCAATATCAGTCAACTCTCAACTAAATTCAGTGGGCAAATAAAGGGGGATATCAACCTCATTGGCACACTTGAAAAACCCGAAATATCGGCCGATATCTCTGCCAGAAACCTGTCGGCTCCAAACTTCAAGAATGAATCCCTGACCCTGAAAGTGCGGGGCATTTCTCCCTTTGCAAAAACCGGAACCATCGATCTCCATCTTGACAAGAGCACCATCAACCAGCACGGGATCGACAATATTGGCATCAAGCTGAAGAATACTGAAAAGATAAACCTGATTGCTTCCGGCATTGAAGGTAATGCCATGGTGGAAGCGGACTGCATTATCCAGCAGAAAACCGAAATTGTAACCGCCAGCTGTGACAAGGTAGCACTGACCAAAACTGGTAAAAATTCCGGAAGCGCAAGTACCGTAGATTACAATCTGGCTACCCGCGACAGCAGTACCTGGCAGAGCCATAATCTCGCGTTACAGTTTTTTCCTAAAGAAAACACATTACATGTTTCACCTTTTTGTTTTGAGAAAGCACCAGCACGCCTTTGCCAAAATGACGAACTGCACCTGTCTGCCTTGAGCGCCACCGATATAAGACTTTCGCTTGAGGAATTCGACATGGCAGAAACACGATTTTATTCTGCCGCCGGCAAAGCGCTGGTCAATGGGTTGTTAAACATGCATCTTAGCGGAAACTGGCACCGCATCAATGGCCCCGCGCTGGAAGGCAGCTTCACATTAAAACCCCGGATGCACATACAGCTCGGCCATCAGCCAGATCAACATCAATCAGGCAATACCGACAGTTATGGACAAGCAACTGAAACTGCGAAAAACGCGCTGGCTTTTACCGACACCATAGCCGGCGAATTTACCCTGCTGAACACCATTGCCAGCGTTATAATCCACAGCCAATCTGAAAAATATGGCACTATCGATGCCAATCTTCGTGTTGAATCACCCGGCAAGGAAAACCGTCTCGGGGGAAATTTAACCATTGATCAACTCAGACTTGAGGCCTTCAGGGACTTTTTCCCACAGATTCAACAAATATCCGGTTTCACAAAAGTAGAACTCGAACTCGACGGTCTCCTGAAAAATCCGGTTTTATCCGGTGTGGCAACCATAGACGCGCCCTACCTGCTGCTGACCGATGTGCCCTATGATCTCAGCAATACGACCCTTGAATTACATTTCAAAGACAACAAAGTCGATATTTCAGGTAATACCGATATTCTGGACGGAGCGCTTCAACTCAAGGGTTCTGTCCTTGCGGACCTTCCGCATTGGCAACTTCATCTGGAAACATCCGGTACAAACCTGCGCTATCAACCCATGAGCCGTAGCGAGATTATATTCAACCCCGCACTGACACTGACAGCCAACCCTGACCAGTGGCACCTGCAGGGTGATGTCGATATTCCTCGCGGCACACTCTGGTTAAAACCCCAATCTTCCAGAGCCGTTATGCCATCCAGTGATGTCATCACTGTCGACACTACAAACCGTCAACAAGCCATAGAAGGTCACCTGGATCTCCACATCCATCTCGGCAAAGATGTTTATTTTCAGGGTTACGGTGCGGAATGTTTTCTGGAAGGACATTTACACTACACCCGGTCGGCCGGAAAACCGGCACTTGGCAAGGGCGAAATTTTCATTCACAGGGGTTCCTATAAAGCCTATGGCCAAAATCTTTCCATCACTCAGGGGCAGCTTCTTTTCAGGGGCTCCCTGTTCAACCCCGATCTCTATATTGAGGCCGTTCGCACTGAAACCGGAAGCCATGGCAGCAACAAAATCAAGGCGGGTGTCAGGGCTTACGGTGCTGCCAAAAACCCCGAGCTGAACCTGTTTTCAGAACCCGCGATGCCGGAACAGGATATTCTTTATTATCTTTCGACCGGCGAGTTACCCGACAGGAACCGGGAAACCGATGCCGGCCAGATGGCAAGTTCTGCAGCACTGTCTGCGGGGCTTTCCCAAACAAGGGCAATCACTGACAAGTTATCCAGCCAGATCGGCATCCATGACATCCGCATTAATGCTGATAGCCGTGCTGAAGGTACAGCCCTGTCAGTAACAAGCTGGATAAACCGTGATTTTTCCATTCGCTACGGCAAGGATGCCTCAAGGAACGATGAATTCGCTGTTCGTTACAGAATCGGGCCTGATTTTTATGTAGAAACACTCGGCGGTGTAAATTCTGCCATTGACTTTATTTATTCCTTCCACAAAAAATAAACCACCCATAGACCTGATCATTCCTGATTATGAGCCAATTACTGAAACACAATTATTCGTGTAGCTACATAAAAAATGTAGCTACGACCATCCAACATTTTGATGCAGCATTTGATACAGGTTTTTTTATCCGGACTGTTCTGAATGAGCACTGGGATACTTTTGAATTGAAACAGCGCATGTATCATATTACTCGTTCTATTCATGATACATTCATGAAAAACCATTCACCCCATAAAACCTATAAACAGCGTATAGGCATACTCAAAAAAGCCTGCCGGAATTTTGGCGGGTATGAGGGCATGCTTTTTCCAGCCTATGTCGAACTCTACGGGCTGAATGACTTCGATATTTCAATTGAAGCGATGGCACATTTTACCCGCTTTTCCAGTGCCGAATTTGCCGTCAGACCATTTATAGCACAATACCCCGAACAGATGTTCAAACAACTGTCTCTCTGGGCAGAAAGTACAGACCCGCACATTCGTCGCCTGGCTTCGGAAGGATGCAGGCCCCGACTACCCTGGGCAACTTCGCTGCCCGCCCTCAAGGCTGACCCGTCGGCGATTTTCCCAGTTCTCGATAAAATGATGACCGATGAGAGCCTGTATGTGCGAAAGAGTGTTGCCAATAATCTGAACGACATCAGCAAGGATCACCCTGCTCTTGTGCTGGCGTTTTGTCGGGCATGGAAAAACCGTCAGGCAGAAAGCGAATGGATTATCAAACGCGCCTGCAGAAGCCTGTTAAAAAATGCAGATGCAGAAACACTTTCATTTTTCGAATATAGCGATGTATCCCATTACAGGCCTGTAGCTATCAGACTCTCTTGTAACAAGCTGATGCTGGGAGACACTCTGGAATTCACTTTTCCATCGCCGGTTGTGAGTGCTTTGCCGGTAAAAACCCGTCTGGAATTTGCCATTCATTTCGTCGGTAAAAACCGGCCCAGGCGTAAAGTTTTTCATCTACATGATGGAGAGCTCGATCACCAGCCCCGAATATTCAGGCACACTTACTCTTTTTCAGATAAAACTACCCGCAAGCATTACCCGGGAGAACACCTGCTGGAATTACTTGTAAACGGGCAAAAAATGGCTTCTGCAAAATTCACCGTTTTCTGAAATGCAGCTTTCCCGAAATTCGGGTTGATGTTCAATAATGTGGCGGCACTTCATTGGCATTCGGGTCACCATCGCTATCGCCAGATTTCAACTGACGAAGGTTTTCAGCCAACCATTTAACTTGCAGACGCAGCTCATCAATAACACGCTGTTGCGCTCTTTGGCCTGATACCAGCGCCTGAAGTGCATCCTCCTGATGGGCGCAACGCATTTGCAGGTCGATAATGGCATCGATCATGTCTTCTTCGCTCATTCAATACTGCCTTTATTATGAAAAACAAGATGCGTGGAATCGCCCTTCTCTGTGTGATAGACAACAACCCTGCTTAAACAGGCATAGGGCACAGTCAGTGACGCCATTTTATGCATCGGCATTTCAAGAATTTCACTCAGCAAAATGCGAATGGTTCCACCGTGCGCCACCAGCAAAGCGTGTTTTCCACGATGACAGGCAAGCATCGCCCTCCAGCTGGCCATCACCCTGTTTCGGAAAGAAGGCATCGACTCACCATTTGGCGGTGTGTTGTCAATCGGGTTAGCAAAAAACAGCTGTACATGATTGTGTTCTTCCTGCCACACTTCAGAGAAAGTACGACCTTCCCAGTCACCAAAATGTAATTCCTGAAAACCATCATCAATTTTCAGGGGGATATTCATTCTGTTCACCAGCTCCTCGCTGAACAGGCGACAACGCTGCAAGGGTGAAGAGACAACCGATTGCCAGGGCGAATCAGTGCATTTAACAGCCTTCCTCATTTGTTCCCAGCCTTGCGGATCAAGTGGCAGGTCTGTACTACCCCGATAAACCTCACCGCCCTCGCAGCTGCCATGTCTGAGCAAATCCACTGTGGTCACTTCAAACGAATTTTTCCAATCCAATTTTTTCCCCTTCCAAACCCGTTAAACCCTGCCAAACCCGTTAAAGACAGCCCTTGAAAAAGTCATAGCCAGGCAGCACCGATAACACCGCTGGAATCACCGTGCGTAGCCGGTAGCAAACGAGTGGTTATTCTGTCTGAAAAAACATAGGGTCTCCACAATTCAGGCACCGCTTCATACAGGGACGACATGTTCGACAGGCCGCCGCCGACAACGATGATATCCGGGTCAACGATATTGATAATCACGGCAAGATTTCTTGCCAACTGCTGGAAAAAAACCTTTAAAACAGTTTCAGACGGTTTGTCACCTGCGTGAGCTGCCCGATAGATATCAACTGCCGGCAGTTTTTTCCCCGTCTGCAGATAATAGGTATTCTGAAAACCGGTACCGGAAACAAATGTTTCAACGCAATTCTTGCGACCACAATAACAATTCCGATCTTGGTATTGCTCGACAATTTCACCCGGGTGCACGATGGATTGCCTGATCAGCGGGTTGTGCCCCCACTCGCCACAGATGCCATTGCCTCCCTCGAGTACTTTCCTGTCGACGACCAGCCCGCCACCGGCACCCGTACCGAGTATGACGCCAAAAACCACTTTTCCGTCACGGGCTGCACCGCTCACGGCTTCACTCAATGTGAAGCAGTTGGCATCGTTCGCAACCCTGACATCACGATTGAGCTTTTCCTTCAGATCTGCCGGAAAATCACGACCGTTCAAATAAACCGAATTGCAGTTTTTCATCACTTTTTCTGCGCGGGCATAAGTGCCTGGCGTGCCGATTCCGACTGGCAAATCTGCAGGCAGTGTATTGTCCCTACACATTGCCGATACCAGTTTATCGATTGCATCGATAACAGCACAGTAATCTTCCGCCGGCGTTGCAACTCTTTGACGCCAGACAATGCTGCCCGAATCATCAAGAACAGTCCCTTCAATTTTCGTGCCACCCAGATCAATACCCATACGCATACATCAAACCCTTACCGGAAAAAATGGCTTATTTGTCTGTCGCAATTCCTGCCAGTTCAAAAAAATAATGCCAGTCAAAAAATGGACCGGGATCCGTTTTCCTTCCCGGCGCAATATCGGAGTGCCCGACAATATGCTCACGATTCCATAATACAGGGTATCGTTCCGCAAGGCTGTTGTGCAGTTTGCCAAGCATCCGGTATTGGGCAATTGTAAATGGCTGATGATCACTGCCCTCCAGCTCAACGCCCAGCGAAAAATCGTTACAGGCCTGCCGTCCACAAAACGAGGATTGGCCGGCATGCCAGGCCCGCTGGTTGATTGCTACAAACTGGGTAAGCTTGCCCATTCGATCAATCAGGAAATGGGAAGAAACCTTCAGGTTGGCCAGCCTCTCGAAGTAGGGATGAATACTGCAATCGAGTTTGTTGGTAAACAGTTGCTCAATGTA
>JAGRJA010000383.1 GCA_020443005.1 Pseudomonadales bacterium | reverse complement strand
CACAGACCAGGCGAAGGTGGGACAAACTCTCTCAACTCAGGGTATCGCTGTATCAGCCGATTGGCGTTTTCTGGGTCTATCAGCAAACGATCGCTGTAGTCAAAGCCCGGCACAACCGCCTCACTGATCAGGCCGTACTCGCCTCCCTCCGGAAGCCTGGAGGCCTTCCAGCTACCCCCTTTTACCAGCAGTTGTAAAACTTCACCTTTATCAAGGTCGGCCCCAAGTCTGACTTGCGACAACTCTCCGTCAGAATCAATCAGATAATAATCCAGTGACGAACCTGCGTGAAAATAATGCATAATATCGGAACGGTTTTTATGCAAGAAGCCAATCGGACTATCTCTGGTCAACATATAGAAAATGCTACTCATCATCACCTTGCTAACACCCTCGTGCACTGCAGTTTGAGAAGTATAGGTTCGGCGGAAATACCCCCCCTCTTCATGTGCTTCAAGCCCTAGTGACACCAACCAATCTTTTGCCGTTTTCATTGCCTTGTGCAAACCCGATAGTCAATTAAAAAAAATTCCAGCATCTTTTTCTACCCGATAAAGAAACTCGGAGATATAGGTATCAGGCACAGACTCCAGATCAGGAAATTGCCACTTTGGAGATTTATCCTTATCAACAAGTAATGCTCTGACGCCCTCATCAAAGTCCCGCTCAAGAGAAAAGTGCATCGAGAGAAAAAATTCAAAACGAAACACATCCTCCAAAGACAGCCGAGTACCAAAGGTATGCTGCTGAAAAACCATGCTCAGGCTAAACGGAGAGGCATACTCAAGATTTTTTTTCACCGATGCGAAGAATTCATTGTTGACTGATATAGCCTGAAGATTCTGATATAAGGCTGCCGCACTATCAGCGCGTTCAAGTGCACCATCGATTTCCTGGCAATACATGGAAATTTGCGATGCCGGCACCAGTGACTTATCGATTTGTTGGGTGCTGAGAAGCGTCAAAAGCTCTTTCTCCAGGACAAGACGGTCGGCACTCCAGTCTCTGTCAGTCATCATTTCAAGCAAGTCTTCACCTTTGTGCAGATCAACCACATAATCGCTTATCGCCAGAAAATCCATGTCACCTGAAAGCATTTCACACCCGGAAAAACCGATAAACAGGCCCAGGTTATTTCTAATACGACCCAGAAACCAGGATGCACCAACATCGGGATAAAAACCGATTTTCACCTCGGGCATTGCACAACGGGTTGTCAGTGTTGTGATCTTGTGAGAAGCAGCCATAAATATACCCACACCGCCTCCAAGCACATAACCTTGTGCGAAACAAAGCACTGGTTTGCTATAGGTGTGCAGCAAATAGTCAAGCCCGTATTCTGTGGAAAAAAAGCGTTCTCGATACCGGTCTTTTTCCCGGGAAGAGTGCCGTAAGCGAACCACATCACCTCCGGCACAAAATGACTTTCCCTGACCATGTATCAAGATAAAAAGTATATTGTCATTTCTGTTCCATTTTTCCAGCTGCGCTTTCATTTGAGCAACCATGTCAAAAGTCAGCACATTAAGCGTGCCTGGCGAACAAAGTTTTACAACACCAATCAAGCCAGCGTTTTTTGTTTTACATTCAGAAAATATAACCATGACAACCAACACCCAACCCAATGAAAAAATACCGCTTACTTTTAGCTCCCCAAAGTATAAACTACTGAAATATTAATCACCTTCCACAAAATAATGATGACAGACTCACAAAACATTGCCGAAATAATTTTCGACGGATTCAATCGTTACTTCAGCCGTTTTCAGGAAATCACAAACGAGGCGCAGTTCCGTTTTGAAAATGCCCTCTGGCAAGAAGTTCAGGAGATGTCGGCCTTCAGAATCGACCTGTATAAGGATTCTGTCATTGAAACCCTGGAAAGCATCAAAACCAGCCACAAAGGTTCAACCATCCTCCAGTCCGACCAATGGAAAAAAATAAAATCCGCATACAGTCAGGGCATTCAGGAAAAGCCGAACATTGAAATCGCGGAAACCTACTTCAATTCGATTGTATGCAGTCTTTTTGATCACCAGCAAATTGATGATGAGATTATGTTTATTCACAGCACACAAAAACAGTGCCCCATCGAATGGCATGACAACATCCTGCGAAGATATAGAATAGATACTCGTATATCGATGGTTGTCGAACGCATTCTTGATGACATTCATTTCAATCTGCCCTATGAAAACAAGGCGAGAGACATCAGATACATTGTCTACGCAATAAAGAAGTTTGTGTACCCCAAAATAAAAACCGATCGCTCAAAAGTATCAATAGAAGTTCTCAAATCTATTTTTTTTCGAAACAAGGGCGCCTATATTGTCGGGCGTGCGCTCTGGGAGAACAACACGATTCCCTTTGTGCTGCCTATACTTAACAATGAAAACGGAACAATCTACATCGATACAGTAATATTTGAGCCGGATGATGTCAGCATTATTTTCAGTTTCACTCGCTCATATTTCATGGTATCAACGCCCATCCCTTCATATCTTGTCAATTTTTTAAAGAGCTTGATACCACACAAAGGCCTCGAGGAACTGTATAACTCCATCGGGTTTAACAAACACGGAAAAACCGAGTTTTATCGGAATTTCATCAAACATCTTGAAAAATCCGAAGATAAATTTGTGCTCGCTCCAGGCATAAAAGGCATGGTAATGACTGTTTTTACACTGCCATCATTTGACATCGTCTTCAAGGTAATCAAGGACCGTTTCGACCCACCAAAAGAAGTCACCCACGCTATCGTTAGAGAAAAATACAAGCTGGTTTCCCGGCACGACCGTGTAGGTCGAATGGCCGATACTCAGGAATACGCCTATTTCCGGCTCCCCCTGAACAGATGTTCCGACGAACTGCTGGAAGAATTGAAAAAAGTTGCTCCCTCTGCGCTCATTTTTCTGGAAAACGAAATTGTAATCAAACACCTATACACAGAAAGAAAAATGATACCGCTTAATCTTTATCTGCAAACAGCGAGTGAATCCCAGATCGAAGCGGCAATGGATGAGTATGGGAATGCCATCAAACAAATTTCATCTGCAAATATCTTTCCCGGCGATATGCTGTTAAAAAACTTTGGGGTCACCAGACACGGCAGGGTCGTCTTCTATGATTATGATGAAATCTGCTTTTTAGACGAATGTCATTTCAGAAAGGTGCCAACACCACAGACAGAAGAACAGGAAATGGCTTCAAGCCCCTGGTACCATGTCGACCCTTGCGATGTATTCCCCGAAGAGTTTTGCCTGTTTTTTACGGGCAACCCCAGTGCCAAGAAAGCGTTCGAAAAACACCATAAAGACCTTTATACCACTGAATTCTGGCTAAAACTGCAGGAAGATATCGCTAAAGGAAAGATTGAACACATGTTCCCCTACAGAAGAAACAAGAGATTCTCCAGAACAGTGGCTGCCCGCCCCACAAGCAATTCAGAGCCCGAAGTAGATGTACAGTAAAATAAAGGACAATACGACACGATAGATAACAAAAGGCATAAAACCCATTTTTTCCAGCAACTTCAAAAAAAAGTGTATGCAAAGAAATGCAGTCAATGCCGAGAGAACAACCCCGATAAAAATTTCTTTCCAGGGAACAACATCAAGACCAATGAGATCAATGGTTTTATAAAAACCAACGCCCGCAATTAACGGAATAGACAATAAAAAGGAAAACCGGGCTGCCGCATCTTTAGTCAAACCCAGCATCAGGCCTGCAGTCATTGTAATCCCCGAGCGGGAGGTACCGGGAATCAGGGCAACCGCCTGAGCAACACCAATCAACAGAATTGTCTGCCAACGAATTTTCTCAAGTGTTATCTCACCGGGTTTTTTCAAGTCGGCCCAGCCAAGTAATAAACCGAAAACCAGTGTGCTCAGGGCAATCACTAATACAGACCGCAAATGCAGCTCAATAAAATCGCCAAGAACACCTCACGCAATAGCCGCTGGTATCGTTGCAAGAGCAAGCCACAAGGATAGGACCCACTCCTGGTTCGTCTTTTTTTCTACAGCTGACCTGATACAACCATCAAGCATGTGTTTCAAATCTTTTCTGAAATAGGTAACCACGGCTATCAGCGTGCCAACATGTACTGCAATATCAAAAGCCAGGCCCTGATCCGGCCAACCCAGAATCTGGGACGGCAAAATAAGATGCGCCGAACTCGAAATCGGTAAAAACTCGGTGATGCCCTGTATGATTGCCAGAATGATTATCTGAAAGAGTTCCATAAAAACCTTTTACTTTGCCAATGTGTTTTCAACGGATTTTGGCCGCCATTTTTTCCAGCCTATGTTTTCACGCATATAAAAAGGAACAACTTCAGCCGCCTTGATTTCACGAAGGGTGTTGGTGTTTTTATCATTCTGCAGCAATGTCATCATTGAACTTGCGACTGGACATACCGAGTGAAACATCAGACCAAGCTCATCAAAGTATTGCTGCAGCTGTTCATCACCAATATAAACAACCTTTCCAGCTTGTAACTTCTGACTCTCAACAAAGGCACTAAGTTTCATAATCCGGCGATTATCCTTGTGATAAACGCCATTTTCATTGAAAAAAAAGTCTTGTGTATAAACATCACCCAAATGTGCATCAATAACAACACATATTCGGGTAGACGGTTCATCAGGAATGGATGCCATTTTTAACCAGGTGTACAAATAGACCTCAAAGCCGGACACAGCTACAACAGGAATATCTGCACTGAAAGCAAGACCCTGAATAACACCCGCCCCGATTCTGAGCCCTGTAAACGAACCGGGGCCTGTATTGAAAAGTAACTGATTGACCTCATGCAAGCCCGCCTTGTTATTGCATAATAACTGCCTGACTGCAGGCAGAATCAACTCGGCATGGTTGCGTTTCTGCTCAAGCACTGTTTCATAAACCTCACCTCGCAAGGATATGGCCACGGAAGAGAAGCGCGCAGAGGTTTCAATAGCCAGCAAGGTCCTCATATCAAGATGATTGGCTAAAAAAAATCCCCTGACCCAATCTTTGGACCAGAGGATCTTTTGCTGCCTGTTACCCTACTTGCGCTTTGCGCGTGGTGAACGCTTGGCCGCTGGTTTTTTGGCAGGCGCTTTACTTACTACTTTTTTTGCAGCCTTTTTTACAGCTTTTTTTGCTACCGGCTTTTTAGCTGCCACTTTCTTGACAGCTTTTTTGGCAACTGCTTTCTTTGCAACCGTTTTCTTCGCAACTTTTTTCACTGCGGCTTTACGGCTTGTTTTTGCGGCAGGTGCTGATGCGGGAACTGCTGCAGCCTTGGATGCCTTCCTTTTAACGGGCTTTTTTCGTGCTTTGGCTTTGGTAGCTGCTTTCAGTTTGGCTTCTTCCTTACGCGCAAGCGCTTTCACCTTTGCAGCAGCCTTACGCGCAGCAGCAGCCAATTTTTTCTTGTTCTGTGCATCCCGCTTTTTGCTCCATCTGAGCGAGAATGCCTTTTGCGCTTTCTCCAGATCTGCAGCAGCCTTGGATTTCAGATTGTTTTCCAAACGAGTGATTAATGTTTTTGCAGCGCTTTCTGCAGCCTGAACACGAGCGGCAGATTTTTCGGCTGCAACGGCCTGTTTGACAGCGGCAATCTGGGAACGCAAAGCAGCAACTTTATCAGTCGCACGCTTAACCTGAGAAGCCGAGCTTGCGGCAGAGCGCTTGTCAGCCGCCGTCTTTGACTTGGCAGCTTTCTGCCGAGCCTGTGTCGCCTTGGATCGCAAATCGGAAACTGATTTTGCTTGTGAAGACAGATTAGCCATCAATGATTTCAACTTTGCTTCTGATTTGCTGGAAGAAACAGCGGCTTTTTTAACCGCCGACTTTGCCACACGCTTTGCAGGTGCTTTTTTACGAGCTCTTGCCATTTGATATTCCCCTTGATTCATTTTGAAATGGTTTTCACTTTTACTGCAGTCTGCACAAACAGACATAATGAAGTCAGGAGAAATAGTATTTTAAAAATGATTTTTTTTCACCATTTATCATCATTTTTTTCACAAAAAATCAATTATTTTCGGAATTTTTTATTCTTCCTGTACTTTACCAACTAAAAAGCGGCTTTTATTTCCATTTTACAAAACAAACTTTCTGAAAAAGCAGGAATAAAAAAACGGGCTCAAGGCCCGTTTTTCAACACAATCACGAATGCAGTGCTTTCAATACCTGTTCAGTTATCTTTTCAACTGAACCTACACCATCAACACGGCGATAAATATCGCCAGGAAACTTTTTATAAAAATCAACCAGCGGTTCAGTTTGCTCATGATAAATATCCAGGCGATTTCTGACTGTTTCTTCCTTGTCATCTTCTCTCTGGATCAATGGCTCACCGGTTGCATCATCCTTACCTTCAACTTTGGGCGGATTATACTCAACATGATAAACACGACCCGATGCAGCGTGAACTCTTCTGCCACCGAGTCGCTTGATAATCTCTTCATCGGAAACATAAATCTCAAGCACACAATCAATTTCCACACCCTGATCAACCAAGGCCTGTGCTTGAGGGATTGTTCGAGGGAAACCATCCAGCAAAAACCCTTTGACACAATCGGGCTGAGAAACTCTTTCTTTTACAAGCGCAATGATAATATCATCGGAAACCAGCCCCCCTGAAGCCATAATATCTTTTACCTTTAAACCAAGTTCAGTTCCCGCCTTGACAGCTGCGCGGAGCATATCGCCAGTAGATATCTGGGGAATGCCTTCACTGTCCATAATGACTTTCGCCTGTGTGCCTTTTCCCGCCCCCGGTGCTCCCAACAAGATGACTCGCATACCTTCTCTCCACAATCAATTATGTAATAAAAAAACCGTTTTATCGCTGACATCATAATGGGCATCACATTACACAGAGCCGCCCCGATGCACAACATACAATCAGGCCAAATTCGCCTTGGCCGTTTTCCACAACTCATCAAGACGAGCTTCAGAAACTTCACTTATTGAACTGTTTTCCTGCTCAAGGGCATTAACAATAAACAAACAACGGCTTATAAACCGCTGGTTGGCTTTTCTCAGCGCCTGCTCGGGTTCGGAATTCATTTTTCTGGCAAGATTCACACAAGTAAAAATAACATCCCCCAGTTCATGCTCGACACCATCCCTGTCTTCATGTAACCAAGCCCCCCTGAGCTCAGCAATTTCTTCCTCTAATTTCTCAAAGACAGGAGATACGCCTTGCCAATCCATTCCTTTTTGAGACATGCGTTTTTGTAGCTTTACTGCTCTGCCCAATGCAGGCATTGAAACTGGAATATCATCAAAAACACCCACATGCCCTTTCTGCTTTCTTTCTTCTGCCTTCAGTTTTTCCCATTGCCTTTGAACTTCATGCTCAGGGATTGCGCTCTCTTCTTCATTGTCACAATAGAGCTTTGCTGAAGGAAACACATGGGGGTGTCGGACAAGCAGTTTTGCAACCAGTTTGTCGATAACTGTTTCAATGGTGAATAACTGTTTTTCCCGTGCGATTTCGCTATAAAACACAACTTGAAAAAGCAGGTCGCCCAACTCTTCTTCCAGGCTGTGGCAATCATTTGTTTCAATGGCGTCGACAACCTCATAAGCCTCTTCCAAAGTGTATTTTGCCAACGATTGAAAATCCTGCTTGATGTCCCAGGGACACCCTGACTCAGGATTCCGCAATCTCGACATCAAATAAACCAGATCTTCCAGTCGATACATTCTTATTTTCTCTCGGCCAAATACACATTCGGCAGCCTGTTCAAACGGGTAAGCACCCTGCTCAGACCCTCAAGACTCGTCACCTCCAGTTTGAATTGCATGTCCACCGTATTGTTCTGCTTGTCAGTCAAGGATGACAACTCCAGTATATTCATCTTTTCTTCGTCTAAAACTGCAGAGATATCCCGAATCAGGCCACGGCGCTCATACGCCTGTATAAGCAGCTCGATATTGTAAATTTCCTCAAAACCTTCACTCCAGCTAACCTTGATGAACCGCTCCGGATAATCATTTTGCAATTGAAGTAATTGCTCGCAATCCTGTGAGTGTATGTAGGCCTTGTTATCCTCGATGTAGCCGGAAATCGCATCATGAACCCCCGGGTGGCAACACGATGCAATTTCCACACGCATATTACCCACCCCGACGATACCGTGTACGGAGGTCTGCGGGTCTTTTTCCGCCACAATCAGACTCAGTTGCGAATCTTTTTTCAGCCGTGGATCAAGTTGTTGAGCCAGCACCAGAACCTGGGTCACTTCCAGCTCACTGGAACCCACCTTCTCATAGAAATCATCAACCGTAGGCAGTGACAGCCTTTCGATAAGTGCTTCAAGATCAACATCACTCAACGCAAGCCGCCTGAACTCCCTGTCCATAATCAGCCTTCCGTCAGCAATATTCTGCTCCCTTGCCTGCAGTTTGTACCACTGCTGTATTTTGGATTTTGCCCTCGTCGTATT
>JAGRJA010000032.1 GCA_020443005.1 Pseudomonadales bacterium | reverse complement strand
GGCTTTTCCCTGTCGTGGTTGCGCAGGGTTTTAATCATATCGATCGCTTTATCGGTAATGGCGTCAGGGAGGTAAAAATTTTCGTCATCAGGCGGTGGGTGAATATCATTACCACTCACCAGCCAGTGCGGTTTGAACTGATTCGCTTCTCCTTCGAGAAAGCCGAAATATTTTTCAAAACCTCTGCCGGTTGGCCATGAGTCAAAAGGGCCTATCGGGGAGCGGTGATCGGCATTTGTGAGATGCCATTTCCCCACCATGAAGGTGCTGTAGCCATTCAGCTTGAGTATCTCTGCCAGGGTCAGGCTGTTTTTGTGAATTTCACCTCGATAACCTGGATAGCCAAAATCCCATTCGGCCAGCCAGCCCGTTCCGGCAGAGTGGTGATTCATGCCTGTTAACAGCGCGGCTCTTGTCGATGAACAAACAGCGGTTACGGTAAAGTGGTTATAGCGCACGCCGTTCGCGGCGAGTTCATCGAGAGAGGGTGTGCTGATTTCCCCGCCATAACTGCCGATATCGGAATATCCCAAATCATCGGCCACAAGAATAATGACATTGGGAGACTGATCCGGAGCCTTTGTGTCGTAAAGGAAGTCTGGGGTGGAGCTACCGATATTTTTGCCGATATCGCCATTGAAATCGTCGTCGTTACTGCAGGAACATACAAGAATGGAAAGTATTGCTATCAATAATAACTTTATGCGGCGATGGGTGATTCCCGGATGATTGTTTTGCCTGATCACGCTTTCGTGTCTCCATGTTATTTTCAAAATGCAATCCTGAAACAAGCTAAACAGGCTTTGCTAATTAGTCAAGTATTCTTTACTATTTGTTTTTTGTCAGATGGACAAGGTGATGACGCATAAAAAAAGCGGGTCTATTGTAGCACTCGAAAAGAGTGAGTCGAACAGTCAGGGCGATGACGCAGGACTGATTAAAAAAAGAGAGAAGCGTTACCGCAGCAATCTTGGTCGTAACCTGCACACCATAACCCGGGACTTACAGCGGGAACTGATGGCGAAGAACGCCGAGAGTGGCTATGAAGGCTTAAAGCTCGGTTGGGATGCCTTGTTCCTGCACATGAGCTTCATGCTCGGCGTGCGTGTGGTTGATCTCGCCGAAGCCAATGAATTGAGCAAGCAGGCTATGAGCCAACTCGTTAATGAAATTGAAGGTTACGGCTATGTTGAGCGACGACCCGACCCGGTAGATGGCAGGGCAAAACGCGTCTTTTTCACAGAGAAGGGCATGAGCCTGATTAACAATTCAATTGCCGCCATTTCCGAAGTGGAAGAGGGCTACAGTGAGCTGATCGGAGAAGAAAAAGTAAACCAGCTCAAGTCTATCTGCAATGAGCTGGCTGTGAAATTGATACACCGTGATGTGGAGCGAAAAAAGCAACAGGAAGAGAAAACCAAAAAACAGTAGAGCGTTTAATAAACACCTTGTGAAAAGAAGCACGCTTTTATCGCCAATTTTTATGTTTTGTTTTTCGTTAAACTATCTCGGACATCGCTGGATACTGATAGTGATGTCGATATCCTGCTGCGCAGCACCAGCAGCGGTAATTGGGTGTTGTTCTCGGTAGATAACGGTGCTGTTACAGGGCAGGTCGGTTTAACCGTGTTCAATAACAGCGGTTGGCAGCTTCAGCGCTAGGCCATCTGAAAAGCAAAACTCAATATTCAGTCAATAGTAACTTTCAACCTTTCCGGTTGCAGGTTTTTATTCCTGCTCCGGAAGTCTGTCTGCTTCTAT
>JAGRJA010000382.1 GCA_020443005.1 Pseudomonadales bacterium | reverse complement strand
GGTGAAATTCGGTGGAATTGCTATCGGGCGGTGATATGTTGATTCGTTCACTTCAAGACGAAGGAGTGGATTATATTTTTGGTTACCCCGGTGGTGCGGCTTTACACATTTATGATGCTATCTTTCGACAGAACAAAATAAAACATATTCTTGTCAGGCATGAGCAGGCAGCAACTCACGCGGCTGATGGTTATGCCCGTTCAACAGGCAAGCCTGGTGTGGTTCTTGTTACCTCGGGCCCAGGCGCAACTAATGCAGTTACTGGTATAGCGACTGCTTATATGGACTCGATTCCAATGGTGGTCTTGTCCGGGCAGGTTCAAAGTCATTTGATTGGTGAAGATGCCTTCCAGGAAACCGATATGATTGGTGTTTCCCGACCCATCGTAAAGCACAGTTTTATCGTTAAAAATGCGGCAGAAATCCCGGAGATTATTCGTAAGGCTTTTCATATTGCAACTTCAGGCCGTCCTGGGCCGGTTGTTATTGATATCCCGAAAGATAAAACAAGCCCGGATGAGGTTTTTGAGTATAAACCTGTAAAAAATTTCAAAATCCGCTCTTATCAGCCGGCGTCAAAAGGTCACCCCGGTCAAATTAAAAAAGCGGTGCAGTTGTTACTTGAAGCGAAAAGGCCTGTTATTTATGCAGGTGGTGGTGTGGTGCAGGGAGAAGGCGCATCCCAACTGACTGAACTGGCCCGGTTATTGAATTTCCCTGTTACAAATACGCTGATGGGTTTGGGTGCTTACCCGGGGACAGATCGCCAGTTTCTCGGCATGTTGGGGATGCATGGTTTTTATGAAGCCAATAAGGCAATGCATAACAGTGACTTGATTCTGGCTGTTGGTGCGCGTTTTGATGATCGTGTGACAAATACACCCAACAAGTTTTGCCCGGAAGCCACCATTATTCATATTGATATAGATCCGGCCTCTATCTCCAAAACGATTGATGCACATGTTCCCATTGTTGGCCCGGTCGATGCAGTGCTGGAAGAAATGCTTTCTGTCTTGAAATCCTGTGGAAAAAAACCAGATGTCAAAGCCCTTGAATTATGGTGGTCCCAGATTGAAGGCTGGCGTGAGCAGCGAGGGTTGTTAAGGTCGCCCCGGCATGAGCCGTCTTCCGGAAAAACCATCAAACCCCAGGATGTGATCAAAACACTCTACAAGGTTACAAAGGGGCAAGCCTATATCTGTTCCGATGTTGGTCAGCACCAGATGTTCGCAGCCCAATATTATCCTTTTGACAAGCCTCGTCACTGGGTGAATTCTGGTGGTTTGGGAACCATGGGTTTTGGCTTGCCGGCAGCAATGGGGGTTCAGTTTGCCCACAGGGATGCTGTTGTCGCTTGTGTGACAGGCGAAGGCAGTATTCAAATGTGTATACAGGAGCTTTCTACCTGCACTCAATATCATTTGCCTGTAAAGATAATCAACCTGAACAATCAGGCGTTGGGTATGGTCAAGCAATGGCAGGATATGCAGTACGAAGGCAGACATTCTGAAAGCCTGTATGAGGATTCACTGCCTGACTTTGTCAAACTGATGGAGGCCTACGGACATGTGGGTATCAAAGTGACGGAGTTTGACGAGCTGGAATCCAGAATGGAAGAGTGTTTTGCCATGAAAGACAGGGTTGTTTTCATGGATATCTATGTTGATTCCACCGAGCATGTTTATCCGATGCTAATAGCGCCTAATGGTTCCATGCAGGACATGTTGCTGAACAAGACGGAGAGAACATGATGCCACGCAGACGCATTATTTCTGTGTTACTCGAAAATGAGCCGGGCGCCTTGTCACGGGTTGTTGGCCTGTTTTCCCAGAGAGGGTATAACATTGAAACCCTGACAGTGGCTCCAACAGAGGATCATTCACTGTCAAGAATGACGCTGACAACTGTTGGCGATGACAGGATAATTGAACAAATTACCAAGCACCTGAACAAACTCATCGATGTTGTTAAAGTTGTCGATTTGACGGAGGGTAGCCATATAGAGCGTGAGCTGATGCTGATAAAAGTAAAGGCCTCAGGTGCGCAAAGGGCTGAGGTTAAACGCTGCACGGATATTTTTCGTGGTCAGATTGTTGATGTTGGCCCCTCTGTCTACACCATCCAGATATCAGGTGCCAGTGACAAACTGGATGCTTTTATTCAGGCTGTTGGCGACGCCTGTATTCTTGAAGTTGTCAGAACCGGAGTGTCAGGGCTTTCTCGTGGCGAGAAAGTGCTAAGTCTCTAGCCTTAACCATTAATGTTGTTTAAAAACGAGGACCATCATGCAAGTCTATTACGATAAAGACGCAGATCTATCAATCATTCAATCCAAAAAAGTGGCCATTCTCGGTTATGGTTCTCAAGGCCATGCTCATGCCTGTAACCTGAAGGACTCTGGTGTTGATGTTCGTGTAGGTTTGCGTTCCGGTTCGCCTTCTGTGGTTAAAGCGGAAGCACATGGCCTGACCGTGAAAACAGTCGCCGAAGCCGTTTCGGAGGCCGATATTGTAATGGTTCTGACACCTGATGAATTTCAGTCCCAATTGTATCGTGAAGAAATCGCGCCTAATCTCAAAAAAGGTGCGACCCTGGCTTTTGCCCATGGTTTTGCAATTCATTACAACCAGATCGTTCCCCGTGATGACCTGGATGTCATTATGATTGCGCCAAAAGCGCCCGGGCATACTGTCAGAAACGAGTTCGTAAAAGGTGGTGGTATTCCTGATTTGATTGCCGTGTTCCAGAATGCATCTGGCAAGGCAAAAGATGTGGCGCTTTCCTATGCAAGTGCAATTGGTGGAGGTCGTACCGGTATTCTCGAAACGACTTTCAAGGATGAAACAGAAACAGATCTTTTTGGCGAGCAAACCGTTCTGTGTGGAGGCGCTGTTGAGCTGGTCAAGATGGGCTTTGAGACACTGGTGGAAGCCGGTTACGAGCCTGAAATGGCTTACTTTGAGTGTTTGCACGAACTAAAGTTGATTGTTGACCTCATGTATGAAGGCGGTATAGCCAATATGAACTACTCAATTTCCAATAATGCCGAATATGGCGAATATGTAACTGGCCCCAAGGTTATTAATGAGCAGTCGCGTGCAGCGATGAGACAGGCTCTCAAGGATATCCAGAATGGTGAGTATGCCAAAAACTTTATTCTGGAGGGTGCGAGTAACTACCCGTCCATGACCGCCTATCGACGAAATAACGCGGCTCACCCCATCGAGCAGGTCGGGGGCAGACTTCGTGAGATGATGCCCTGGATACAAAAAATAGTAGATAAAAGTAAAAACTGATAAAAACGCGGCTTCGGCTGCGTTTTTTCTTCCCATTAAAAAAATCGGAAAAGCGCATCTGGTATGAAAGATCTTCAACAAGGCGATAAAACGGAATCACCATCAGCCGACAATGAAGACCCTCCAAAAGATGGTCTTCTGCCGATTTCAGAGCATATTGAGGAGGTTTCCGAGAACGGAAAAAAAGTCAGGCACAAAGGCGTTTATCTGCTGCCAAATCTGTTTACGACCAGCGCCTTGTTCAGTGGTTTCTATGCCATTGTGGCATCCATGTCGGGTAATTTCGAAGCGGCGGCCATAGCCTTGTTTGTTGCGATGGTTTTTGATGGGCTGGATGGGCGAGTAGCTCGCCTGACAAATACCCAGAGTGCGTTTGGCGTTCAGTATGACAGTCTCTCCGATATGTTGTCTTTTGGTGTCGCGCCAGCATT
>JAGRJA010000381.1 GCA_020443005.1 Pseudomonadales bacterium | reverse complement strand
GCAGGCGCGTTTGCTCGGCAAGAAAGTCACTTCAAAGCAATGCGCACTGGGTTTTTGTGAAATGCCGGCAGATTTTGTCAACGCCTATATTCTTGGTTCGGTCGGTTCTACCGGTACGGGAGCGGGTGCCTGTGCCACCTTTCTTTATAATCTGCGTATGGGAATGGATGACATAAAGAGTGGTCGACGCCGAGTGGTGCTGGTTGGCACCAGTGAAGCTCCGGTAACTTCCGAGATTGCCGATGGTTATGCCGCCATGGGCGCATTGGCCGGCGATGATGATTTGCGCAAGCTTGATGGCCTTGATTATGTTGATCATCGCAGAGCCAGTCGACCTTTTGGCGAAAACTGCGGTTTTACACTGGCTGAATCCGCCCAATACATTGTGTTGATGGATGATGAACTCGCTCTGCAAACAGGCGCAATTATTTATGGCGCGGCGGCATCTGTTTTTGTCAATGCCGATGGTTACAAGAAGTCAATTTCAGCACCGGGTGCGGGTAATTACATCACGATGGCCAAGTGCATGGCCTCCATTCGCAATTTGCTCGGTGACCGTGGTTTGCAGAAAAGTTTTGTACAGGCACATGGATCAAGCACGCCCCAAAATCGTGTAACCGAGTCCCATATCCTGAATGAAACCGCCAGGGCTTTCGGTCTTGAAAATTGGCCGGTTGCTGCAGTCAAGGCTTTTGTGGGTCATAGCATTGGCAGCGCCGGTGGCGACCAGATCACTTCCACGCTGGGTGTCTGGGCTCATGGTTTTATACCCGGCATCAAGACGATCTCTGCTGTAGCCGATGATGTGCATGCCTCAAACCTTCGATTCAGTAACAAGGATATTGAAGTAGGGGTGGAAGGCATTGATGTGGCGTTCATCAACGCAAAGGGTTTTGGCGGTAACAACGCAACAGCATCGCTGTTGTCACCGTTTGTCGTAGAAAAAATGCTGACCAGAAAGCATGGCGTTTCTTCGATAGCTTCCTGGAAAAAACGACAGGAGGCTGTGTTTGAAAAAGCGGAACAATACAATCAAAAGGCCATACGGGGAGAAGCCGAACCGATTTACCGTTTTGACCACAATGTTGTTGACTGCGAATCCATTGAAATCAGCCTTCATGGCGTGAAAATTCCCGGTTTTGAAAGTGCGATCGAATTTTCTGAAGAGAATGATTACCCCGATATGGTTTAACTTGTCTTGACACTGTAAGGGTGATGTCCTGTCGTTTTGAGCGTTTTAATGGCTTTTTCTGCAGGAATATTGGTTCGTAATGTCATTTTTCCACGCCACGGCCTTGTTTTTTTTGACGGGTTTTCAAGTAAAACCCCCTACAAAGTCTTGATACTATTGATTTTTCCCCCTCAAAAAGGCACTATTGCCGCCGCTTGGAAACCGTAATAATTTTTGTTGCGGCACTCAATATGTCGTCCCTGGTGGCGATTCAATCATTCACTAGCTGAAATAAACGGGGAATCTATGAAGGTTCTTGTAGCGGTAAAGCGTGTTGCCGACGCGAATGTAAAAGTTCGGCCTAAGTCAGATGGTTCTGGTCCTGAATTGACCAATGTAAAAATGGCCATCAATCCTTTTTGTGAAATTGCTGTTGAAGAAGCCGTGCGACTCAAGGAAGCCGGAACGGCCACTGAAATTGTGGTTGTTGCTATGGGCAGCAAGAATTCCCAGGAACAAATTCGTACTGCATTGGCACTCGGTGCCGATCGAGGCATTCTTGTTGAGACTGACGAGGAGTTGCAGCCTCTGGCTATTGCCAAGGGCCTGAAAGCAGTTGTTGAGAAAGAACAGCCCGATCTCGTGATTCTTGGCAAGCAGTCCATTGACGGCGATAACAACCAGACAGGTCAAATGCTGGGCGCCCTTGCCAATATGGCGCAGGGTACTTTTGCTTCGGAAGTCAAGATTGTCGATGGCAAGGCGCAGGTAACGCGTGAAATCGATGGTGGTCTGCAGACG
>JAGRJA010000380.1 GCA_020443005.1 Pseudomonadales bacterium | reverse complement strand
CCGCTCCAACCTGCACCGCGGCGGCAACGCCAGCATTGTTAAATTGACCCCGGAAGAACGCAGCACTGCCGTTCGGGCGGCAAAAACAATGGGGCTCAATGTCTGCGGCGTGGATATTCTGCGCTCCAATCACGGGCCTGTTGTCATGGAAGTGAATTCATCACCCGGTCTGGAGGGCATTGAAAAAGCAACAGGCATTAATGTCGCGGAAAAAATCATTGAGTTTATCGAGAAGAACACCAAGGAAACCTGCGGTATCAAACGCACCCGAACGCGGGGTAAAGGCTAAAGATGTCGGGTAAGAGACCCTTGCCTTTTGAAATGGGTGGTCAGCAGGTTCAGCCGGGTTGCCGGGCCGATATTGCCATACCTGCAGCCCGTCTTTATACCAATACACCGCTCGATATTGTTGCAAGAGTTGTACATGGAAAAAAGCCCGGTCCGCAACTGCTTGTCTGCTCCGCTGTTCATGGCGATGAAATCAACGGTGTTGAAATATGCCGCCGACTCCTGAAACATCCTGCACTCAAACATTTACGAGGCACCCTGATCGTTGTCCCCATCATTAATCTTTTCGGATTCACCCAGAAATCCCGCTATCTGCCTGACCGGCGCGACCTTAACAGGAGTTTCCCCGGTTCCGAAAGAGGTACCCTTGCCAGCCGAATGGCCAGCCGTTTTACCAGTGAAATTCTTTCCCGTGCGTCGCATGTCATTGACTTGCATACCGGTGCCATCCATCGCAGCAACCTGCCACACATTCGTGTCAACACTGAAGATACCGCTGCTTTCGAGATGGCACAGGCATTTCGCTGCCCGGTTATACTCGACTCAAAACTGCTGGATGGCTCCCTGAGGGAAACAACCAGCAACATGAAAATACCCTACATCCTGTTTGAAGCCGGTGAGGCGCTCCGCTTTGAAGACCGCTACATTACAGCGGGCATTCGCGGCATCCTTAATGTCATGCGGCATTTGAACATGATCCCGGAAAAAAAACATCGCAGCCCGCCTGTCACCGCCGTTCTCGCCACAAACAGCTTCTGGGTGAGGAGCACCCGGGACGGGGTTTTATCCAATGTCGTATCTCTCGGCCAGAGCGTTTCCTGCGGTGAAAAGCTCGCAACCATCGTCAACCCGCTTTCCAATGATGAGGAAGCCATTTATTCAACCGGCAACGGTATCGTGATCGGCGCCACACAAATTCCGCTGGTTCACGAAGGCGAGGCACTTTTTCACATTGCGAGTTTCGATAAAGTCGATGTGGCTGAAGCATCCCTGGAGGCTTTTGAAGAGGCAAACGATTATCCACCGCTGGAAGTAGAACCCGGTTTGCCGTCCTGAACCGGAAATACCCGCCCCAAAGCCCCGGGCCTGTCCTCGCTTTCCAATCCTGTCGAAATCTCCCGCAAAGCGTGTTAGCTTAAGCGCATAGGGAAGAAATGCACTTATGGACTCACAAAAGAAACCAACCTGTCAAAACTCATTCAGCCTTTCAAACAATTGGCGGCCAGCGCTCTCCACGACCTGTCTGCTTTTGTTGATGTTGGCCTTATCGACAGGCGTATACGCAGAACCGCCAATCACACTGACCAATTATCAATTTGACAGCATCGACATTAAAAAACACCTTGCCTTTCACATGGAAGACAAGGCGCCACTGGAGATTGACACAGCCATCCACAGTTTTCAGCAATATACAGATGCGGGTAACGAGCGCTACTGGCATTCAGGAGAAACATACAGGACACAGATAACATCCATGCCTGTCACCTGGTTTGCCGGCGAAATCAACAATGTTTTGTCCGACTCCCAGTCGATCTATTTTGTTACAAAAGATCCAATGATTCTTGACATTAATTTTTACCTCGTTAAAGCAGGCAAGGTCATCACGCATTATGAGTCCGGCAGTTTAAAGCCCTCCTCAATCAGGCCGGTAAACCACCGGCTTCATGTCTTCCCGGTAACACTCGAACCCAACAGCAAATACCAGTTTTTTTTCAAGGCAAGAGGTCGTTCAAACTCGCTTTTCATCAACACAAGTATTATCAGCAAAAATGATTTCGTCAAAAAGGAAATAGTCGCAGATTACGGACTCTGGTTCTTCTTTGGTAACATCGCGCTATACACTCTTTTTGCGCTCGCCTTTTTCTTTGTAACCAAAGAACCCAGTTATTTTATTTTTACCCTTTTTACAGCCAGTTCGGGGCTCATGTATTTTGTCAGAGAAGGCTATTTCAAGGAGCTGTTTTTTTTCCAGTGGCCCGAAATGCCTATTTACGCCGAAATGTTCTTTATTTTCACCATGTTCGGATCTTCCCTGCTTTTTGCAAACAGCTTTCTCAACCTGAAAAAACACTTCGGTTACCTTTATTACCTTAATATCTTTCTGTGCATTGCCTATGTGTCAAGCTATATCCTGCTTTTGAAAATGAACATTTTCGATACTTCCATACTGTTGGTTGTTACTATCTGCTCGGCTATATTAATGCAGATTTTCAACTGGCTATCTTCCATTTGTCTCTGGAAGCAGAAAATTGTCGAGGGCCGACATTTTTTTCTTTCATGGTCTGTCTACTTCATCACCATTGCTATCGTCATTATCGTAAATATCGGCTTGACAAACTGGTCAATTTCGACAAACGGGGTCGCTCAGGTTTCCCACGGCATTTTGTTCTTAATACTGTTTTTAACACTAACACTGCATTTCAAGCGGGTAATTCGTGAAGAAGAAAGGCTTAAAAGCCAGAATCAGGCAAAAAGCGAATTTATAGCGCGCATGAGTCATGAAATTCGCACACCCATGAATGGCGTTCTGGGTATGTCGGAATTGTTGAATGACACCCCCCTTGATGAACAGCAACAGCGTTACAACAATGCCATCTATCAATCAGGGCAGTCCCTGCTCAGCATTCTTAACGATATTCTCGATTTTTCCAAAATGGAAGCCGGCATGATCAGTATTGATCAGCAGGATTTCTCGATCAACAACCTGCTGATTGAACTTGAAAACATCTACCGGTTACAGGCATTAAAAAAAGGGCTTGGCTTCCAGCTATCGCTTGACGAAAAAATCCCGGAAAAGATCAAAGGCGATGAAACCCGCACCAGACAGGTTATAGTCAATCTGCTTAACAATGCCATAAAGTTCACCAGCGAAGGCGGAATCAAGCTGCAGTGCAAACTGGTTGCCAGACACCTGCTTTTCGAAATTATCGATACCGGTGTTGGCATCGACAAAAACAAACAGGTCGAGATTTTCAACTCTTTTGAACAGGGTGATGAAAATACCAGCAGGGAGTACGGTGGAACAGGGCTTGGTCTGGCGATATCGAAATTACTGGTAGAAAAAATGGGGGGGGGAAATCGGCGTTGAGGCAGTTCCCGGCAATGGTGCCCGCTTCTGGTTCACACTGCCTGTCAGAGATTGAAAAGGGCAAAGCAGAAACACCAACTACAAACTTCTAGTGCCCCTGCTTTACCCTTAAAGCGGTATTGTTCGTCGATCTAACCGAAAGATGAAGACCCAGCCTGATCATCGAACAATTTTGGTGCCCCCTCCTCATGCTCCTTGCGGATTCTTTCGTAAATTTCTTCACGATGAACCGAAACATTGGGCGGCGCCTCTATACCCAAACGAACCTGATTACCTCTAACACCTAGCATGGTGATATGTACATTGTCACCAATGACAATTTTCTCACCCATTCTTCTTGTCAAAATAAGCATGGACTTTCTCCTTTATCCAGATCCTTGTAACAGGCACTACCATGACCAGTGGTCTTGCCCCATCTTAATAACAGACCGGAAAAGTGCGATAATGCATCCTGCACCTTCCATTACGCCGACTGCTTACTGGCTTTCTGCCCACAAGTTGACTACTTCACTTGTAAGCATAGTCTAGCCTAAAGCAGGCGCTGTAATAAGGTAGGGAAAAGAAAATGATTATTGCATGCAAAGCAACAATCAGGTTCAGCTGAAACTTTCAATAGCAGCGCGAAAAAGGACAGAGGATGCCAAACCTTGACGGAATAAAGGAGTTTCTTGAAGTTGTCGATGCCGGCAGTTTCTCCAGAGCCGCCGAAAAAATGCTGGTTTCGACACCACAGGTCAGCAAATCAATCAGCAAACTTGAAAAGCGGCTGGGGGTCAGATTACTTCACAGAACAACCCGACGCCTGTCGCTTACCGATGAAGGCAAACGCTATCTGGAATACTGCAAGCAATCGATGAGCTTACTCGATGAGGCCGAGCTTGAGTTAGGGCAAGCCAACGAACACCCCTCCGGCGTGATGAAAATCAACCTTTCTGGCTGGTTCCAGGAACGCTTCCTTATCCCGCTACTGACGGATTTCATCAAGCTCCATCCACAGCTTGAACTGGTGATGACTTTCACTGATAACAATGTTGACCTGGTCACAGACGGGTATGATCTTTCCATTTGTGGTGGAGCATTACAGGATTCCAGCCTCAGTGCCCGACGACTCGCCAGTTGCCGTTTCTGCATCTGTGCCAGCCCCGCCTATCTTTACGAACATGGTACACCGCAATCCCTCGCCGATCTGGCCAATCACAATTGCCTTTCGGGCCTCGACAGGAAATGGGGCTTGAGTGATCACTCGCATATTTTTGAATACGAAGTTTCTGGCAATTGGCGCAGCGATAATGCACATGCCATTCTGACCGCCACACTGCATGGCGCCGGCATTGGCTATTTGCCGGTATTTGCACTTGATGAAATGCTGGCTGAAGGCGGGCTGATCGAGATATTGCCTCAATACACCCGGCACAGCGTTCCTGTTTGGGCGCTTTACCCGTCCCGTCAAATGCTGTCTGCCAAGGTGAGAGTCTTTATCGACTACCTCATCAACTGCCTCTCGGTTGACAATCTTGATGAGGAGATGCAGCAACACCTTCTGGGTATCGACATTCCGGGATAATGCTTTTTTCAAACAGACTCACTTCAGCAGGGGCAATCTTCGGGTTACAATGCGCTTTTAATGATACATCCGCATTTGTGAAATCCTTCCTGAAAGAACACTTACCTGTCCGGCTGTTAAAATTACTGGCAACATTCCCTCTGGGGGCAAGCCGTCACCTGGGGCGCTTGCTTGGCCATATGCTCTGGTATTGCAACGGACGAAGCCGAAAAACAACTGAAACCAATATCCGGGCATGTTTTCCCAAATTGCCCGCCAAACAGCAACAGCTTCTGGCACATAACAGCCTTGTAGAATCGATGGTCACCCTCAGCGAAATGCCTTCAAGCTGGCTATGGCCCCCCGAAAAAACGCTTGGCCTTGTTCATCGCGTTGAAGGTGCAGAACTGCTGAAAAAGGCACTGACATCAGGCAGAAGCGTCATCGTGGCAGCGCCGCATCTGGGAAACTGGGAAGTGCTGGGCTTGTATCTTGCCACGCTCGGCCCGGTTACTTCCCTTTACCAACCCCCCAAATCCGAAGCACTCGACCAACTGATCTTTAATGCAAGAAAGCGCAACGGGGCAAAGCTGGTGCCGACTGATCGAAAAGGTGTCAGCCGTTTGTTGAAAGCGTTAAAAGACGGTGAAATCGCCGGCATTTTGCCCGATCAGGAGCCAGAGCCCCACAGTGGTGAATTTGCGCCTTTCTTCGGTATTCAGGCGTTGACGATGACCTTGCTGACCAACCTTGCCCAAAAAACCGGGGCGCTGGTCGTTACTGGCTGGGCAAAGCGTATCTATGAGCCTCACGGGTATGAAATCATTTTTTGTGAGGCGGAAGAAGGTGTCTACAGCGAAGACCCCCTGACACAGGTACAAGCCTTGAACCGGAGTGTTGAAGCCTGTGTAACAAAATCCGCGGAACAGTACCAATGGGAATATAAACGCTTCAAGAAACAACCCGATAACAAACCAGGAATATACTAGCGCTTTCCAAGTTGCCTCAGTGTAGCGGGCGTGAAATAGCTGCTATCCCACTTATCTTCCTTGAGCGTGGGAGGGCCTCCCTCTTCGTTAATGAGGCCATTTGCCATATACGCTCCGTTTTGCAAATCATGGTACAGCTCTACCCTGTGCCCCATACCGGGCATATCGTAAAGATTAACCATAGTGCGCATACCGACCCGAAAAAGCTCACCTGCACGGTTGTAATTTTCAGTGAGCACGCCTGACCAGCTATCTTCGTCGAGATAGAGTTTTCGCTTGCTGTAAATATGATTTTTACCCGGAATCAATTCGCCGGTGAGCACCCAACAGCGATGCAATTCGTAACGCATCACATCGGGCAAAAGGTGGCTGGGCGTCAATAGATGCTCGTAACTGTACGCGGGGCTGTCCAGTTCATTATTGTTATAGGGAATATACAACTCCCGCTTGCCCTGCATAATCCAGGTGAAGCGATCAGTTGCCCCGTTGAACATCAAAGCATCATCCACGGTTCGCAAACCCCCAGGACCATCCGGAAAATCATAGGCAATTGTCGGCGCCCGTCGAACCCGTCGTGTACCGGGCTGATAGATCCATGCATTTCTGGGGCTATCATTCAAGTCGGCAAATTCATGCACCAGAATAACCTTGCCCTTTTCGCGGGGTGGAAAAGTTGTCAACAACATGACCTGTGCAGAAAGCCCGGAAAAACGCTCGCGCGGTATGGAGGGATCCATGATTTCAAAATAACGATCCTCAACACGCTTGTTAAAAAGAATCTCGCCGTTTTTATAGACAGTTCCCGTTGCGATAGAACCGCTACTCGCATACATGTTCGGCGCATAGACATTGTTCTGTATCAGCTCCATGCCATTTTTGGGCAAGGGAAACGGCACTGGTCCAAAGCTGTTTAATACACCATTTCCACCGGCGGCAAGGCTTGCCTGCACTGCATTCAGCTTCACTTGCTGGTGCACGAAATCACTGTAACGGGCATCTCGACGGGAAGGATAGACAGGCATTCGAAATGTCGACGGGTAGGCGGCAAAAAGCGCCAACTGGCCATCGGTCAGGTTAGCCTGATATTTTTTATAGTTCGACCCATCAATCACAAAAAGCGGCTTGTCGTCCGGGTAGGCTGAAGGGTAATAGTGTCCGCTCCCCTTGTACTCCACCCACTCGGGCGCACCTTCAATTTTACCGGTATACGCCGGAATGGTGTGCTGTTCATTCCCCGACGGGTTGGCACCCATCGGGGTAAGCGTAACACCAAGCCGGT
>JAGRJA010000379.1 GCA_020443005.1 Pseudomonadales bacterium | reverse complement strand
TGCCTATAACGACAACCTGTCATTTACTTTCAGCCAGATTATTGACGATGACACTGAAGTGAGTGGCAAGGGCGGTTATGACGACGACCTGAAAATCGCGCTGACCTACAGCATGCCTATCGAATAAGTAAATGCAACTTGTGCGTTTATCAAAGTAACTATTGAGGAGAATGTTATGAAACTAGTGACTGCGATTATCAAGCCTTTCAAGCTTGATGATGTAAGAGAGTCGCTTTCCGAGATTGGTGTGCAAGGTGTCACCGTTTCGGAAGTGAAAGGTTTTGGCCGACAAAAAGGCCACACAGAACTGTATCGAGGTGCAGAGTATGTGGTGGATTTTTTGCCTAAAGTAAAACTGGAGATAGCTGTTGCTGACGAGACGGTGGATCGCGCTGTTGAAGCCATCAGCAAGGCTGCCAACACAGGCAAAATCGGGGACGGAAAGATCTTTATCTCTTCGTTGGAAGAAGTGATTCGTATTCGTACCGGTGAAACCGGCAACGATGCGGTATAAGCGGAGGATATGATCATGCAAGAACAAATTTTTCACTTACAGTACGCCATGGATACATTCTACTTCCTGGTGTGTGGTGCTCTGGTTATGTGGATGGCAGCCGGTTTTGCCATGCTTGAAGCCGGTCTGGTTCGCTCCAAGAACACCACAGAAATTCTCACTAAAAACATTGCCCTGTATGCCGTTTCATGTGTGATGTACCTGGTTTGCGGTTACGCCATCATGTACGGAGGCAGCATCTTCCTCTCCGGTATTCAGGATGTGGATGTCGCAACAACCCTGGGCGATTTTGCGGCGAGAGAAGACGGTTTTGAAGGCGGTGCAATTTACTCTGGTGCTTCCGATTTCTTCTTTCAGGTCGTGTTTGTGGCAACTGCGATGTCCATCGTGTCTGGTGCCGTCGCTGAGCGCATGAAGTTGTGGGCCTTTCTGGTTTTCTCTGTAGCGATGACCGGTCTGATCTACCCGCTTGAAGGCTCATGGACTTGGGGTGGTAATGCTGTATTTGGCATGTACACACTGGGTGACCTGGGTTTCAGTGATTTTGCCGGTTCCGGTATTGTTCACATGGCCGGTGCTGCTGCAGCTTTGGCGGGTGTATTGCTGCTGGGTGCTCGAAAAGGCAAATACGGTGCTGATGGACAGGTACATCCGATTCCCGGTTGTAACTTGCCACTTGCTACGCTCGGCACATTCATCCTGTGGTTGGGATGGTTCGGATTTAACGGTGGTTCTGTGTTGAAACTGGGTGATATTGGCAACGCCAACGCAGTTGCGATGGTCTTCCTGAACACGAACGCGGCGGCTGCCGGTGGCCTGGTTGCCGCACTGATTGTAGCGCGTATGTTGTTCGGTAAAGCTGATTTGACCATGGCTTTGAACGGAGCGCTCGCCGGTCTGGTTGCTATTACTGCGGAGCCTTCTACACCTACTGCCTTGCAAGCAACTTTGTTCGGTGGCATCGGTGGTGTATTGGTTGTGTTCTCCATCCTGTTCTTCGACAAAATGAAAATTGATGATCCGGTTGGTGCGATCTCTGTTCACGGTGTATGTGGCTTGCTCGGTTTGTTGCTGGTGCCGATTACCAATGACGGATCAAGCTTCAGCGGTCAGCTGATTGGCGCTGCAACCATCTTCGTATGGGTATTCGTAGCCAGCTTGATCGTTTGGGGCGTGCTCAAGGCAGTTATGGGCATTCGCGTCAGTGAAGAGGAAGAGTACGAAGGTGTCGATATCGCAGAATGCGGTATGGAAGCCTATCCAGAATTTATTTCTGCCAAGTAACAGGAAGCAGATAAAGAACCCCTGTTAACTCTCCTTAACACCTACTCAGGCGCCTTCGGGCGCCTTTTTTTTTCTGAAATGATATTCCACCCTGTGAGGCGTGAGCAAATAACAACATGTTCAATATTCCAGACCGGGGAAGTAGCGGGTAACCGTTTCAGGCGGGATAAAGCACCCGGTGCTTTCCGCCTATAACCCGTCAGTAACAGGTTGAGCGCTGTCTGGCTGTTTAGATTGCATGCTGTTTCAGCGAAGGCATTTGATGGATAATCAATGGTAAATCGAAACCGGAAAAAGGTGCAGTGAGGGAATGAAAGAGGTTTGTGTTATTACAGGTGGTGGCAGCGGGATGGGTTTGGCGACTGCAAAAGTCATGGCGGAGAAACATGCCATCGTTATCAGTGGCAGAACAGAGCAGAAACTACAAAAGGCACTGGATGAGTTGCGCAGTGTGAACATTGAAGCTTCAGCCGTTGTCTGTGATGTCAGCGATCGTGTATCCGTAGAAAATCTTGCGAAAGTTGCAGGTGATCTGGGTCATGTTACAGCGGTTATTCATGCGGCTGGCATTTCACCCAACATGGGAGACCCCGAATCGGTTTTGAGAATAAATGCCTTGGGCACCATTCATGTCCATGAGGTTTTTTATGAGGTGATGAGCGAGGGTGGTTGCCTGATCGATGTCAGTTCGATGGGCGCCTATGTTGCCCCTTCTATTATTCTTCCTGCGCGTTCGTATCGATTGAGTGGTAACGACCCGGAATTGTTCTTGAAAAAAATGCTGTCTCGAACACGCATCCTTCCAAAAAAGTTTCGATCAGGTCTGGCCTATGCCATTTCAAAAAATTTCATGATCTGGTATGCAGCGCATGAAGCCCCGAAATTTGCTGAAAAAAAATTGCGGGTTCTATCGGTTTCGCCCGGTGCATTTGAAACGGATATGGGCGATCTTGAAAAAGATGGGGCTGACAATCTGGTTAAATTCTGCGCGATCAAGCGTTATGGCAAAGTAGAAGAAATTGCACATCTTCTCGCATTTTGTGCCGATAAGCGCTTAGGGTATCTTACCGGTGTTGATATTTTGTGTGATGGTGGTTGTATTGCCGGTTATCGCAACACGCCCTTTCTGGGGCGCGGGTGAAAACTGTGGCGTCCACAGGGTTTACCGTAATGATTGAAGAATGTTGTAGCGAATGTGGGTCAAACAAAAAACTGCCTACTGATTTATGCGGTCTATTAACTGGCCGGATAGCTGCGAAGCGTTTCTTGCATGGTTGAATGCCATTATTACACGATGGATGGGGTTTGCAGTTTTCGTCTCATTTCGCGAAAAATTCGGATTGGTGGATTGTGGTTTCGGCTTGTCTTCCGGAACAAGTATTTCCCATAGCCAGTCGTAGTGTTTCAGAAAGTCATCAGGGGTTTTTGAAGTGGTTTTTGCGTTGAGGCTGTAATGGGGGGCGTATTGCAGCATCTTCGCCTCATCCAGAAGGTAACAAAAAAAGATAAAAAGAAGGCAGGCGTTTTTGCAGGAGAAAAAAGACTCGTCTACCAGCAGGCAATCCGGAAAATTTTTCTCGATAGCATCGGCGAACAGACCATTGGTCGTCGCAAGCGTTCGCCCGTTGTCATCGAAAAGAGCCGCAGTTCCGTAGCCGCAACTGGGTGATCTGGCCTTGAAAATATAGGCGGAAATATCCGGCTTGTTACGCATGTAATTTTTTGAGGTTTGTATCAGTGTGCTGGTAATGTCGATACTTTTGTTGTCGACACCCTGCGCTTTCACGCCTTCTTCGCTTTTGACAAGCTGGACGGGGGGGCGCGGAGTGCCGAGGCCGGCAGTTATTTCCGGGCAGAAGGCTTCCAGCCTGAACACATCGCCCAGATGATGCCGGATAAGAGGATGTGTTTTGCTTTTACCGTTATAGCGAACATTCTCCCCCAAGAGACAACTGCTGATGCCAACGCGAGGTTTCCGTTGAGGTGTGCATAAAAATAAACCGGGTTTCAGGCCTGCAAGTGCATCAATCATTTTTGTTTATATTCTCATCAGCTGTCTGTGCCGCGATAAGGCGAATCGTTTTACCTATCGCTTTCCAGTTTGCCGCTGTATAACAATTTTGCGGTTTGATGCCATATTTTTCTGTATTCCATTCCTCGCCTGTCATGTTGAACCAGATGGTGTTGATGCCAAGGCTGGCAGCACCCCGAATATCATCCAGCGGATGATCGCCAATATGGATGCATTGCCACGGTGCTGCATTGACGCTTGTCAGGGCGAATTGGAATTGTGCTTTTCCGGGTTTGCGCTCGTTAACATCCTCGGCACTGACATGAAAATCGAATAAATCAGCGGCATCGGTCTTGTGGAGTTCAACATTGCCGTTGGTCAGTGCGCCAATTGTAAAATCCTGTTTCAGGGAAAGCAGTTCATCCCGTACGCCGCCAAACAATTCAACCCGGTTTCGCGCTTCAAGGAAAATCGCAAAAGCCCTGTTGCTGGCATCGTGTGCACTTTCGGTCGAATAACCGGCCTGTAATAACGAATAATGCAAGGAGCGCTTTCTTGCTTCGCTGATTTGCGCAATCAGTTCCGGGTGTTTTTCAAGCAGTTGCATACGATGTTCAATCAAGTCTTGCGGCGAAAATCTTTTTGTGAGTCTTTCGCAGTTTTTTTCCAGCCATTGATAAAGTATGTGTTCGGCACGCACGATAACAGGGTTGTTATTCCACAGTGTATTGTCGAGGTCAAAGGTAAGCAGACGAATGGTTTTCATGCCACAAGAAATTTTCAGCTTTCTTTTTTTCGTTGTGCTCGCGGGTGTGCCTTGTCATAAACCTTGGCGAGGTGCTGGAAGTCGAGGTGGGTATAGACCTGTGTCGTGGAAATATTGGCGTGCCCCAGCAATTCCTGTACGGCGCGCAGATCACTGCTGGATTCAAGCATGTGGCTGGCAAAGGAATGCCTGAGCATATGCGGGTTGATATGTGTACCTGTCCCCTGTTGCAAACTGTAGTGTTTGAGTCTGGCCTGCACGGTACGCGGGTGAATACGGTTCCCCCGTTCACTGACAAACACAGCTGAGTGGTCGTTCAGGTTTATCTGATTACGCAGTGCAAACCATTCTTTCAGGGCCTTTATCGCATAACGACCGATCGGCAGTGAGCGGGTTTTATTGCCTTTGCCGGTCACGCTCAGGGAAGCGTCCTCTAGATCGATATCCAGGAGGTCAAGGCTGGTTAATTCTGACAACCGAAGCCCTGAAGAATAGAATAATTCAAGCATTGCCCGGTCGCGAACACTTAACCAGTCGTCTCCCGGTATCGACAGGAACTGTTCCATGCGATCGGCATCCAGTGTTTTGGGCAGGGGTGAGGGCGACTTGGGGGGCGAGATGCCCTGTACGGGATTGTTGCGTACAACCTTGTTCTTCTGTAACCAGTGGTAAAAATTTCGCAGTGCAGAAAGCAGGCGAGCCAGCGATCTTCCTCCCAGCCCTTTTCGATGCAGGCCGGTCACCAGACTGCGAATGGCATGAGCATCAATGGCTGCCAGTTCGTTAATGTTATTGTGTTCACAATAGTGCGCGAGTTTTTCGAGATCTCTGCGGTAGTTGCTTTGGGTGTTCAAAGAAAGA
>JAGRJA010000378.1 GCA_020443005.1 Pseudomonadales bacterium | reverse complement strand
TTTTCGCCCTGTTCATCGTTATCGCTGCGGCGTTGTTTTGCACGGGACTGTTGTGCCCGGGCCTGGTGCGCGCGAGGGTTTTGTTCACTGCGGGCATTTTCACCACGCGGTGCACTGTGACTGCGCTCGCCGGCCTGCTTCGGCTTTTTGGGTTTTTTGGCCTGAAAAGGCCGGGTATCGAGTTTTGATTCAGCCAGCACTTCTTTGGGCTCGAAGCCTTCTACGGTTTGACGCGGAATGACCTTTTTGATGAGGCGTTCAATATCGCGCAGCAGTTTGAGCTCATCGGCACTGACCAGCGAAATGGCGGTGCCGGTTGCGCCTGCCCTGCCGGTTCTGCCAATACGGTGCACATAATCTTCAGATACATTGGGCAGATCGATATTCACCACTTGCGGCAGCTGGCTGATATCCAGGCCACGGGCGGCAATATCGGTGGCCACCAGTACATGCACAATGCCTTTCTTGAATTCGGCCAATGCCTTGGTGCGCATGTTCTGGCTTTTGTTACCGTGAATAGCGGCGGCCTTGATGCCTTTTTTGATCAGTTGGGTGGTGAGCCGGTTGGCGCCGTGTTTGGTGCGGCTGAACACCAGCACTTGCTGCCATTTATTCTCTTCGATGAGTTTGATCAGCAGGTTGGATTTTTTGGTTTTGTCGACAGGAATTACCCATTGCTCAACCGCATCAACAGTTGTGTTGGGCGGGCTCACGGAGATCTCAACCGGGTTGTTGACGATGGTTTTGGCCAGTTCGCGAATATCGTTTGAAAAGGTGGCAGAGAACATCAGGTTCTGGCGCTTTGCGGGTAACAGCGCAATGATTTTGCGGATGTCGTGGATAAAGCCCATGTCGAGCATGCGGTCGGCTTCGTCGAGAATCAGCACTTCGAGCTGATCGAACCTGACCGCTCTCTGATTGTACAAATCGAGCAACCTGCCGGGCGTGGCAACCAACACATCGGCGCCCTTGCGCAATTTCATCATTTGCGGGTTGATTTTAACGCCACCAAAAACCACGGTTGAACGCAGTTGTACATGCTTGCCATAGGTGGCAACGCTTTCGCCCACCTGGGCGGCGAGTTCACGGGTGGGGGTAAGCACCAGTGCACGCACCTGGTTGGGGCTGGCCTGCTTGCCTTTCAGCAGCAGGTCGAGCAGTGGCAAGGTGAAACCGGCGGTTTTGCCGGTGCCGGTTTGTGCGGCCGCCATGACATCGCGGCCTTCGAGCACCACGGGTATGGCTTTGGCCTGTATGGGGGATGGTTCGGTATAGCCTTGCTCGAGCACGGCTTTAAGCAGGGGCGCTGAGAGGCCCAGGGTTTCAAAAGTCATTGATTGTTCTCGTAAATTGATTGATTGCCCGGCGGTGTATTCGCGGTGGCTTGTTATCTTGTGGTTTTGTCTTGCGGGCCTGAATAATTGATGCGGTACTGCAGCAGTGCTAGAGGGCATGCACCCAAGAAGCGCGCAGTGTACTGGATTATGGTAAGAAAGTAACGGTTATTATTTTGCTGTGCGCGAGATACACAGCTCTGCCGGGCCGCGCTATCGTGCAGGGGGCGGGCAAAGCACCGGGCAAACGGCTGAAAACATGCGCAACATAGCGCTATGTGACCGGGGGTTATTTTCATCAAACCCACATTTGGGGTTTGTTTTGAGTCGGTCAAGCTTGTACGCTTCACCCTTGATATTAACCACACGACTTTGGCGGTTTATTTTATGAATCTTGATCATTTATTTGATAAAAGCAGTGAAACCCTGTCGTTAAAGGCCGGTGAAATGCTGTTTGAACAGGGGGGTGAAGCTGGCGAGTCGATGTTTGTTGTGCTTGAGGGTCAGCTGGAGTTACAGGTTAATGGTGCCATTGTGGAAACCGTGGAAAAAGGTGGCATGCTGGGCGAGATGTCGATGATTGAGGCGAGCAAACGCAGCGCGAGTGCCATTGCCAAAACCGATTGTCGTCTGGCTGTTGTTGGCAAGAAGCGCTTTTTGTTTATGGTTCAGGAAACACCCTTTTTTGCCTTGCATGTGATGCGTGTGCTGGTGAATCGCTTGCGCCATATGGACAAGATTATCGCTTAGCCAGGCACGACCCAATAAAAAAAGGGCTACCCGCGGGCAGCCCTTTTCTTTCTGCCTGAAACCAGGCTTATTTCTGTATTTGCCAGTCTGTGCTGCTGTAAAGGTTGACCTGACTGTTTCCGGTAATTGCAGCAGCCTGTACGGTGAATAACTTCCAGGTGCCCGTACTGTTTCTTAACAGCAGATCGGAATCACCATCACCATCGAAGTCACCTTCGCTTTGCAAAACCCAGTCTGTACCCTGATAAGGATAAATGGCTGCAGAACCGGCTACTGCATTGTTCTGCATCTGGTACAAACGCCAGTTACCGCTGCTGGTGCTACGAATGATCAGGTCATCGTCTCCATCGCCATCAAAATCACTGGCAACCTGTACTGTGTAGTCACTGGAGGCATAGATTTCACCGATGCCGGAGAAGCCCGTAACATTGCCTGACTGAACGGTGAACAGGCGATACTTGCCATCTGTGCCACGCAGCAGGACATCGTCATCACCATCGCCATCAAAATCACCTGTTGCTGCCAGGGTGTAGTTACTGCTGGCCCACAGGTTGAAACTGCTGTTACCGGTAACTGCGCCTGACTCCAGTGTGAAGAGCTTCCATTTGCCATCTACGCTGTTGCGCAACAGCAGATCTTCATCGCCATCACCATCGGCATCAATTGCTGCCTGGAAACTGTAATCGGCAGAAGTGAACACACCGCTCAAGGCAGTATTACTTACAACAGCGCCATTGTCGGTAATGAATACGCGCCATACGCCGGTTGAAGTGTTTCGCAGCAGAACATCCTTGTCGAGGTCGGCATCGACATCAAGATTGGCCACATGCACCCAATCGCCACTGGCATAGGCACCATAAGCACTACTGCCGGTTACAGCGCCGCTTTCAAGACTGAAAAGACGCCAGTTGTTGCCCGCTGTGCTTCTCAACAGAATATCGTCATCGCCATCGGCATCAAAGTCACTTTCGCCGGTAGAGGCCATTACGGCAGCATCGATCTCGGCATTCGGGTTTATCAGCACGCTCATGGAAGAAGGTGAACCCTGGTTGACCGTTAACATGATACTGGCCGGTTTGTAACCAACAAATTCCGACAGGTCAAAAACCCCGGAGGATTCTGCACCAACGGTTGTTTGCCCCACTTTCGTCTGATTGCTGCCATCGGGCTCCATTTGCCAGATTTCACCACTGCTGTTGTCTTCGTTAACGAAAATCAGGCCATCGGGATAGCTTGTAGCACCCAGTGTTGTTGCGGCTGTCCATTCGACATTATCAGCATTACTCAGGGTATCGCCAAAAGCATCAATCATGGTTACGGTAAACGCAGATGAACCGGCATTGAAATTGCCACCGCTAAAATCAAGGCTCATATCAAAAGTGAACACGCCGTAATTCTGGTTGCCCAGCACAACCCGGCTCGGGTTGCTCGGGCTGGTATCGACATCTTCCATTTTTGTTGCATTCAGGGCGCCGGTAGCGCTTGCATCAAAAGTACCATTGTTGGTATTGCCAATGGTGTCGGGTAGCGATGCCTTGAAGTAGAAATAACTGCCGTAAGCCAGGCCATTTCGCGCCAGAAAACTGCTGGAGTTGTCGCCGTTGGCATCCTTGCCTTTAATGCCTATATAAAGTTGCAGGTTTTTCGAGCCGCCATCGGGTGACAACATCAGGGCAATGTGCTCTGTTTCGCCTGTATCAATCAGCGCAGCGTTTTCCCAGGCATCATAAGGCATGCCCCCAATACCGCCCAACACACCTGAAGCATCACCCACCACACCGCTCAGCTGATAGAAATCGCGGGTGGCGCTATCAAGTACAAACAGGCGATTGGTGCTGCCTTCTTCGCCGGTGATATAAAGGTGATCGACAAAACCCCGGTTTACGCCAAATGTATCCGGTTCATAGGACTGGGCAGAACAAAACCGGTAGAAGCTGGTATTGGAAGTATCGCTGGTTGTGGTCCAGCTGGAGCCGCCATCGCTGCTCCAGCGGTCATACGCCTGCCGGGCAGCTGTCACAAAACTCACGCCACCGGTATTGCTGCTGGCAATCATATTGCTGATGGCCGATTGCAGGCTGGCAATATCAAGATCAACTTCGCTTATGCTGGCATCACTGGTTTCGTGGTTAACCTGAATGCGCAGTGTGGAGCTGTTTACCAGCACAGCACCCGTACCGTCAAAAGTGCCGGGCATGGTGTGGCTGTAACCGTCACCACCCGGGTTGTCGCCCTGGGAAATAATTTCAAACGCCTTCCAGCCGTTGTTGGTTGAAAGACGCAAGGTACCGCCGTCGAGCGCAATCGCGGTGGCACTCCAGAAAGAAAAAGAGGCTGCTCCCAGAAAAACCGGGCCCCATTTTGCACAAGAAGAATTAAAAAGGTTTTTCATAATACTCGGGTCCTTGAAAAGGTTGGCAGTAAAAACAATGGAATCGCCAAAATGCGAATTGCATTGTTGCTGTGTTGAAACTATCGACATTTGTACACCGCATTTTTAAAGGACAAATAAAATAATTCTGCGCTTTTGAATAAAAAAAACATCACTTGTTATAAATTATCCTGTGGCAGACCAGAAAACCATACTCGCATGCATTGATCAAGGTATAGAACAACCGGTTTTTTGCAAAAAACGGATAAGGTGTTAACCTTGTATTCAGCCTGAGGATCAACACAGGAAAAGCGAAACGACAGGAAAAGTGAAACACCAAGGAGATGGCGTTTAATGAAACCCTCAAACATTCCTATTCCCGCTCTTATAAAAACCTTGATGCCTGAAAACATGAACGGCAACATCAAAAATCATATTCGTGCCGCACTCACCGTAGCTGTTCTGTCCGTTAATCTGTTCTTTTGCCTGCTTTCGGTGCTTTATGTGGAGTTCTTTCTCTCTTCCGTTGCACCTGAAACGGTTGTTTATGGCCGTATCGTCGTTTTTTCCGCTATCGTGCTGTATTTGGCCGGGGCAGCTTGTCTCTGGTTCCTGAAAAATGTGCTGGCTGCCGGCATGTTCACACTGGCCGGTGTTTTTCTTTCATGTTCAATTGGTATCAGCATCACCGGTGGTTACACCGGCTCACCGATTACCAGCCTGATTGCTTTGCCCGCCGTGTTCGGCTTTGTGCTGATGGGTTTGCGTATCGGCATTGTATGGGCCTTTATTACTATCCTTGGCACGATCACCTCCTGCCTGCTTGAGATTTTTGGCATCTACACACCTGTTCAGGCAATCCCGAATGCCTTGATTACACAAACACTTGCGCTCTCCGTGCCTATTATTGGCGCGATCATGGTGGTTTCCAGCCTGATATTCTATGAATTGCTGACCAACCGGCTACAAATGGAACTGGAAAAGGAGCGCAACAAGTACCAGTGGGATGCAACTCATGATGCATTAACCGGCCTGCCTAACCGGCCGGAATTTTATCACCGCCTGCAGCTGGCCATTCGTAACAGTGAGGTTAGCGGGCAACAACTCGGGCTTGTATTCTTTGACCTTGACGGTTTCAAGCCGGTAAATGACCGATTGGGACATCATGCAGGCGATATTGTGCTTCAGGTAATAAGCCAGCGGCTAAGTGCCATGGTAAGAAATGTCGATACGGTTGCAAGGCTGGGTGGCGATGAGTTTGCCATTATTTTGCAGGGGGTATCCAGCAACACGTCGACGCTGAATGGCATTTTGACGAAAATACTGTCTGCAGTGAATGAAAGCATCATCATAGATGGCAAGGAGGTTTCGGTAGGCGCCAGCCTGGGTGTTGTTTTTTACTCCAATGAATTTACGATTGATGAATTTTGTAAAAAAGCCGACGAGGCCATGTATGCCGCCAAGAAAGAAAAAAACACCTGGCGTATGGCTGAAGCCTGACCCGGCAACCGGGATGTCCGGCATTCCTCTTTTCTGTTTTCACGCACACTGTCAGGCCCGGGCAAAGAACATGAACTGAAAAAGATTTTGAAAAACCCGGGTGTCATCGGGCCATGCCGTTACAACCTTATTGATAAAGGGCCTGCAGACAAAACAGAGAGGCAAAAAAAAGCAGATCAGGAAGGGAAGTGAGGCCTGATCTGCAAGTAGTGGGCACAACTGCCCACCGTTGGGCGCTTTACGGGATGCAGGGGGAAAGCGCCATGGAGAGTCATCCTGAAAATGCAGGGGGTACATTTTCAAAACTTGCTTTTCTATACGCAGGTTTTTCGGGAAAGGTTCACTGCATGCAGAAAAGTTTTCAACCTCGACAGTACGCACAAAAAAACCGGCACCTGGCCGGTTTTCTCGATGTGGTTTTTATCAGTCCTGAATCGTTACATTAAAACTGCTGAACAAGCCAAATACGATGTTGCCGGTGACACTTCCTGTCTGCACATTAAAACGCCGCCAGTCGGCTGTTGTTACAATATCCCTCAAAAGTATGTCGTCATCACCATCATTGTCATAATCACCAAAGGCCTGAAAAGCCCAGTCACTACTTTTATACAAATTACCCTGCGAAAGAGTGCTTTGCACAAGGTTATTCTGCATGATGAAAGAAACCCAGCTGCCCGTTGATGTGCTTCTGACCAGCAAATCATCATCGCCATCGGCATCAAGATCGCCTGCGACTTGCAGAATGTAGTCACTGCTTTTATAAATTGGAAACAGGCCACCACTATCAGCAATGTTGCCGCCTTGCATATCAAAACGGACATAACCGCCCGTTGAGCTGTTGCGCATAAGCACATCGTCATCAAGGTCACCGTCAAAATCACCCAGAACCTCAAGCGTGTATGCACCACCCCATAGTGGCAAGTTCGCCTTCAGAGCTACTGCAGTCGCCTGAATCAGGTTTTTCTGGTAAGTACCGGTACTGGTGTTTCGCAGAATCACATCATCATCACCATCACCATCAAGGTCGCCGGCACCGGCAAAGCTGTATGAGAGTGAGGAATTCATCCAGAGCGGACTGTTACTCTGATAAAGACCATTCTCCATAATCAGCACCCGCCACTTTCCATCTGTAGTATTGGTAATCAGAATATCCTTGTCACCATCACCATCGGTATCAATATTGGCCTGATGCACCCAATTGGCAGCTATGTAGGTAGCTGGCACACCAAGCCCGACCCAGCCGGTTACCTGCCCGGACTGAACCGTATAACGCTGGTAGTTGTTATTGACAACATGGCGCAGCAAAACATCATCATCACCATCATTGTCAAAATCGCTACCGGGGGCAGCCTGAACGCTTGCACCACCCATCAACAACATGCTTGCTACAAAAGTGACGCGTGCCAGTTTTTGGGGTACGAAGTGAGTTTTTTTCATGTTCATTCCTTACGATGACGATAGTTTGCCAGTGTTTATACGATTGCAACTTAAGGGAGCAGCCTAACACGATCAAAATTAAAACGGAAAGTCCTGCATGGCATTAGTGCAAAACCT
>JAGRJA010000377.1 GCA_020443005.1 Pseudomonadales bacterium | reverse complement strand
TACCATTGTCCACGAACAGGCCAGTGAAATGCTGCCGGAATTTGTTTTGGCGATGAAACACAAGCTGGGTTTAAGCAAACTGCTCAGCACCCTTCATGTCTATCCGACCCTTTCAGAAGCCAATAAATACACTTCCGGTGTCTGGAAGAAAAATCGGGCACCCGGGAAAATACTGTCGATTGCAGAAAGAATCCATCGCTGGCGAAGAAATCAGGGCTAGTTTCCACGAAGGCAACCAAACAAACAGCGTTCCCGATGCAGTAACCTGACATGGCCGCTATCCGAACAGGCTGAATGACCACTTATAAAGATTTAACAGAAAAGCCACTCGTTTTGTCTTTTCAGGTGCGTTTTTTGCTTTCCGGTTGTTGCTTTTCCTGTCTTTTTTGGCTGACATCGAGAAGGTCGACCTCAACAAACAGTTTGCACGCCGGCGTGTGCTCAGTCAGGGCATCAGCGGCCAACAGAATAGCGCCGGCTGTCCATGTCGGTTTTTCATCCGGCCAGAGCAAGTCTTCGACAAACTGGTAACCGGTCCAGTAAACACCTTCATCGTCACGCCACTGGTGTAACCAGCTGTACAACTCGACGGCTCGGGCGTGGTCGCCAGCTGCGAGTAATGCCATGGTTAACTCACAGGATTCAGCTACCGTTACCCAGGGCTCATCCGAAACACAACGACAGCCCATGCCTTCCTGTACAAATTCATCCCAACGACGATTCAGGCGAGCCAAAGACTGTTTTTTGTCCAGAGCGCCCGTTAAAACCGGGTAAAACCAGTCCATTGAATAACGCGCTTTTGACTCCCAGGTGCGATCAAATCGCTCCGGTTTGTTGCGCAATGCGTCACCGAGTTTTTCCCGGGCTTTTTCCCAGTGTGGCTTGGGCTCGCACAATGTGGCAAAAATATTAATGGCGCATTCGAGGCTTTTATAAATCGAGCTACAACCGGTAACCAGCGCATCCCGCTTTGCGTGCCCGTCAGTATCAACAGCCCAGTGAATATCGCCATGCTCGGTTTGCAAACCCACAACAAATCGGATGGCCTTCTCGACAACTGGCGCCATCTCGCAAAGAAAAGAGTAGTTTTCCGTAATCAGATAATGATGCCAGACACCGGTAGCGATATAGGCAATAAAGTTGGTTTCACGGCGTTCGTCATTATGGATTTCGCCGTCCTTGTAATGCATCCACCAGCTTCCGTCTGCGAGCTGGGTGTTTTTCAGCCAGCGATAGGCCTTTTCAGCTGCAGCGTATTCACCGGCAATGGAAAGCCCCATGGCGGCTTCGGTATGATCCCACGGGTCGGCAAAGCCACCGTCAAACCAATGAATACAGCCATCCGGGCGCTGTACCGTCTTGATATAGTCAACTGCAGGCTGAAGCAATTCTTTCGGGTAAAATCCCTTCGATAAATAGGGGCCGCTCACTTATTTACTTCCTTTATAAAAATACATGACAACACTTTTGCCAATCAGCGGATTGAGCAATTTTTCGAGTGTGCGAGTCAGCCAGGGCTGCTCCATCATGTCCCAAACGAGCAACCTGTGCCAGAGTTTCACAAACGGATTACTTTCCTGTGTTTTCCAGAACAGGCACTTCAGCCACCAGAAAGGTGAATGGAGCGCGTGAGCCCAATGTCGACGGATATAGTGCATGCCAAGCAGCTCGATATCATGCCTAAGCTGATTGGCTTTGAAAATACGCAAATGCCCACCTTCATTGGCATGATATTCATCCGACAAGGCCCAGCAAAGTCGTTCGGGACCATAACGGGGTACACTCGCTGCAAACATCCCGCCCGGCTTGAGTACCCGCTGAATTTCGTTCAGCGCACCCTGATAATCAGGGATATGTTCCAATACTTCCGAGCAAATGACTTTGTCAAAACTGCTATCCGGGAAGGGCAGCTGCAAGGCATTAGCGACAGAAAGATGAAAAGATTTGTTTTGATTACCGGGTTCCCGAAAAGGCTCAAACTTGTCTCGAGTCGTTTGCAGGTCATGCAAGGCAAGATCAACGCCTATGGCCTGCACATCACCGCGCACATAGTTGGAAATCACATGACGGCCTTCGCCACAACCAAGGTCTAAAACAACATCACCCGGCTCCAGCCTGAAAATTCGATAATCTACGGTTTCCATTGATTAGCCTGCCTGTTTCTCATCCAGCATACGCTGGTAATAAGCGGTAAATTGTTTCGCTGCCAAATCCCAGCAGAAAGCATCGAGTATGCGTTGACGACCCAGCTTGCCCAATTTTTCTCGACGATCGGGTGTTTTCAACAACTCGTCTATTGCAGCAGCAAGTGCCTTGCGATCCGCAGCGGGAACAACCAGACCGGCGTCACCCACCACTTCGGGCAAAGCCCCTCCATCTGATGAAATCACCGGAGCCTCACAAGCCATTGCTTCACCGGCAGGCAAACCAAAACCTTCATAAAGCGATGGGCAAACAACCACTGTAGCTTCTGAATAGTGCTGGACAAGCTGCTCAGTGGATATACCTGAAACAAAAGTGATTTTATCCTGCAAATGCAGTTTGGCGATCAAACGCTCGGTATAGCCCCCCGGTTTCGGCTTGCCGACAACCAACAGATCCAGATCGGGGTAGTTTTTTTGCAAAATGTACAAGGCTTCAATCAGGTATTTCAAACCCTTCAGTGGCTGATCGGCAGAAGCGGTACACATTATACGCATCGGCAAACGCTGTACCCCCGGCGTCGGACGAAAAGTGTCAGTATCAATACCGTTATAAATCAGGTCGATGTGTTCAGCCGGAACCTTGAAATCCTTGACGATATCTCTTTTGGAGCACTCGGAAACCGTGACGATATGCCTGAGCTTTTTCACCACTTTCTTTTGCATACCCAAAAAAGAATGCCAGCGCCTGATCAACAAGCGCTGATGCCAGCGGGGAGCAGCTTCCAGCGCAATTTTCAGATCAAAGGTAATCGGATGGTGCAAGGTCGCCAGCACATGAAAACCCATTTTCTGCAAATCCAGCAAGCCATAACAAAGACTTTGATTATCGTGAATGATGTCATACTGCTCTCGCTTGTCAGCAAGATATCGGGTTACCCGCTTGCCAAAACAGTAGGATTCGGAAAACCCGCCGGTCAGCATGCTCCACCATTCAAAAAAATCTTCCCAACGCAACAAATGGCGCGGTCTCAATGCAAAGGCATGATGGCCAGGATACTCAAAAAGATTCAAACCGGGCATTTTTATCAGCCTTACGCCTTCATCGACTTCCGGGTAGGGCTGCCCTGAAATCACATCGACCTGATGCCCTGCCTTCAGCAAGGCGCGACTGAGATACTTGATATAAATTCCCTGCCCGCCACCATAAGGATGACTGCGGTAACCCAGCAAACAAATGCGTAGAGGACTTCGCCGGGAAGCAGTGGAAAATTCTGTCATGTCATTGATTTCAGGAACAAAAAGAGGTGGCATTCTACTGATCAAGCTCCCTGAATTCCAGAAGGTCTACCTGTGGAAGCCCGCAGTCCGGATATTTTTTGCTAACCGGGCTCCTGCCCACCTATTCTGAATGGTATTCAGTCACTCTGTGATATGCTTGCCATCCAGAAAAAAACATTCTCAGCAACTCCGATAACAGCGACCGAACCGTGTTTACTTCCATTTATACAGTCTGCGATGAAAAGACATTCTCAGATTTACTGTCAAAAGCAGAAATCATTGAGGAAGACGGGCACGGGCTCAAGGTTTTGCTGCTGGAAAACGGCAACTACCTCAAACTGTTTCGGATCAAACACCTGGTTTCCTCTGCCCGCATCTATAATCCAGCCAAGCGGTTCAGGGACAATGCCAAAAAACTGGCCGCCTTCGGTATCGATACGGTCAGGGTGACCCAGCTTTACAGCATCCCTCATTTACAGCGATGGGGCGCCGAATATGAGCCTCTGCAAGGAGAGGTTTTGTCAGCGATTATCGAGCAAGGCACATTCAACGAAGAACGACAGACATCTCTGGTGGATTTTGTGCTCGCACTGCACGAGCAAGGTATTTATTTTCGCTCCCTTCATGCCGGCAACATTGTGCTGACTCCGACGCAACACTGGGGTTTGATTGATATTCTCGATTGCCGCTTTGGTCGCGGTGAACTGCCCAAAGGCAAGCGACAACGCAACCTGCAACACCTCTTTCGCTACGAGAACATCAAACCGTTCAGAAAAAAAATCGAACAGCTATACTGGAACACAAAGGTTCAGGCAACAACGACTCGCTAGTCGGCCTCTGCCATAAAGACATAGTTGGCTTTACCAGAGTCACAAACAACAAACCGATCACTTAACATACTGCAATTTTGAACAGAGAAATCGTTTTCCATGGTTATCGCTTCTCTCACACCCATGGTTTTTTTGTCAATTTTCAGAAAACGAAACATGGTTTCAAAACGCGCCACAAAGTCGCTGTGATCTTTCTGTGACACCACAAAGATACCCGCAAACTTTGAATAACTGAGCGTTGCGCCGGAAAGGCCGATAGCGTGCATTCGTTCTATGTAGCGCAAATACGCAACACCAAGATAATCAGCCACAGAAGGATAAACCGGCGAATACCTTGGCAAGTCCATCCTGAAATCATCATCCAGCACGCCCGCTTCAAGGGAGGCATTCCTGCGATTTCCTTGCAGCCGAAACAAGCGATTATCACAAAAAAGATTCCCTGCATTCTTTTTACAGACCTGCTTCATTGGCAAGGCCTTATCTGTGCCGCCTGCCTCGATGTGCACAGAAGCGGGTCGGCTATCCGTTTCTGAATCGCCGGTTTCAACCGGTGGTAAAAGCACTTCATCCTGTCGCTCATCCTGCCTGGAATAAACGGCACCCCCGGTCGTGTGATTTTTGTCATCCTGTGTTGGCGCTTCTATTTTCAGACGATTGCGCTGAGCATGTCGCTTCAACAACAGGTATTGCATGTCAGGGGGATTTTTCCGAAATTCTTCAAGCGCCGGCGCGAGGGGGAATTTGCCCCGGTTTTTCAGCTCACAAAACACAAGCTCGTATTGTGAAGAAGGATCAGGCACACAGCTTGCCGCCAATACTTTATCGCTGTAACAGCAAAAGAAAAAAGACAGAACAAAAAAGGCTGAAGAAAACCTGGCTGACCTTAACCTGCATCGAAGGAGAGCAAACACTAGAGAGAAGACAAAAAGCAGCAAGCCGGGGCTTCAGCAATGACGAACTTCATCAATTTCGTATTCCACCTCACCACTGGGGGTTACGACTACCACGACATCACCCACTTCCTTGCCTATCAGTGCACGCGCTATCGGTGAGTTAACAGAGATTTTCCCCTCTTTAACATTCGCCTCATCATCACCCACAATTTTATAGGTAACCGCCTGATCGGAATCACAATTGATAATCGTCACCGTTACCCCGAAGATAACCCGGCCACTTTCGGGTATCTTGGTCACATCAATGACACGGGCATTGGACAGTTTGGCCTCGATTTCCTGAACACGACCCTCGGCAAAACTTTGTTGCTCCCGGGCCGCATGGTATTCGGCGTTCTCCTTGAGGTCACCGTGCTCCCTTGCCTCAGCGATTGCCTTGGTAATGCGTGGCCGCTCCACCTTCTTGAGATACTCAAGCTCTTCACGCAGGGCTTTTTCACCTTCAACTGTCATGGGTATCTGACTCATACGGCTAACCTCTTGTGTAACTCCTGTAAACGACGGACATCTGTTTCAGCCTCGCTGCCCTGCAGTGTCTGACAGAGCGCTTCGGCACCCGCCAGCGTGGTGGTGTAATAAACTTTTTGTTGCAGGGCGCTTCGACGAATGGTTGCGGAATCTGCGATTGCCTGACGCCCTTCCGTTGTATTTACAATTAATTGAATCTTACCGTTTTTAATCATATCGACAATATGAGGGCGACCATCGATAACCTTGTTCACAATCTCGACCCCAAGGCCAGCCTGCTCCAGAACACGGGCTGTACCGCGAGTGGCCACCAATCTGAAACCGAGCGACACGAGCTCTTTCGAAACTGACACGACCCCTTCCTTGTCCACATCACGCACACTCACAAAAGCTGTTCCATGGCGGGGAATAGTTGCACTGGCACCCAGCTGCGCCTTTCCAAAAGCTTCTCCGAAGGAGTTTCCCACACCCATTACCTCACCGGTCGACTTCATTTCCGGCCCCAGCATGGGGTCAACATTCGGAAACTTATTGAATGGGAACACCGCTTCCTTGACAGAAAAATAATCCGGGATAATTTCTGTGGTAAAACCCTGATCCCGGAGTGAAGTACCCGCCATACAACGGGCGGCAATCTTTGCCAACGACTTGCCGATACATTTTGAAACAAAAGGAACAGTTCTCGAAGCCCGCGGGTTTACTTCGATGACATAGACAACACCATCCTGCCAGGCCAACTGCACATTCATCAAACCAACAACATTCAGCTCCTTCGCCATCGATTTAACAATGTCGCGCATTTCATTTTGCACCGCCGTCGGCAGGCTGTAGGGTGGCAGGGAGCAAGCGGAATCACCGGAGTGAACACCCGCCTGCTCAATATGTTGCATGATGGCACCGATTACCACATCCTCGCCATCGGATACAGCATCAATATCCACTTCAACAGCTGCATTCAGAAAGTGATCGAGAAGTACCGGAGACTCGTTGGAAACCTTGACAGCCTCACGCATATAGCGGGCCAGTTCCTTTTCCTTGTAAACAATTTCCATTGCCCTGCCACCCAGAACATAGGAAGGCCTTACCACCAGCGGGTAGCCAATGAGGGCAGCCTGTGTAATGGCTTCTTCTTCAGAACGCACTGTCGCATTGGATGGCTGGGTTAAACCCAGTTTCTGAATCATTTTCTGAAACAGCTCACGGTCTTCAGCCTTGTCAATTTCCTCCGGGGTTGTTCCGATAATCGGCACACCAGCCGCTTCCAATGCTCTGGCCAGCTTCAAGGGTGTTTGTCCACCAAACTGCACACTGACACCCTTCGGTTTTGCGATATGAACAATTTCTAGTACATCTTCAAGGGTCACCGGCTCGAAGAAAAGCCGGTCGGAAGTATCGTAATCGGTCGAAACGGTTTCAGGGTTACAGTTCACCATAATGGTTTCGTAGCCGTCTTCGCGCATTGCCAGTGCGGCATGCACACAACAGTAATCAAACTCGATACCCTGGCCAATGCGGTTCGGGCCACCGCCAAGCACCAGAATCTTT
>JAGRJA010000376.1 GCA_020443005.1 Pseudomonadales bacterium | reverse complement strand
TGTCGGCACGGCAATCACCATGGCGATACCGGAAATCAGTAGTGTACCGGTGAACAGTGGAATTGATCCAAAACCACCCTGAGAAGCTACCTGGTCAGCACGAATGGCCATCTGTGGACTCCAGTGCAAACCGAAAAGAAACTCAGCGGGTGAAATCGCCTGAAAGAAGCGGATGGACTCAAAGAGCACAGAAAGCAAGATACCGACAGTTGTCAAAATAGCCACAAGTGAACTTAAAATCAGAAAAACCTTTATAAGGTTTTCAACTTCATTGCGCGCACGGAACTCTTGCCTGATTCTTGACCAGCTGATTGCAAGCCCCATAAAACCCACCAAACAGAAAACAACCATCAGCACTTGTGACGCAAGCTGTTTTAATCGGTGACTTTCAAGCGCTGCAGCAAAAAGCTCATCTGCGAGCTCATTCCCTTCAATCGAAGTGATATCAATATTTTTAATCTGGTTAAAAATCAGCGACTTCTGCTGGGCACTCAAGCCCTGATAGTTTTCCGGCAAACTCGACCACACCAAATGATTGATAACGGTATTTTCAAAACCTATCCACAGTAAAAGCATCACCAGTAAAGGAACCGACCACCACATGGCCGTATAGGCCCCGTAATAACCGGGCAGTGAGTGAAGGTTTTTCTGCCCTCCCGCCCGTTTCGCCACAGAGAGTGAACGAAAATAACCACACCAGTAGGCAACAAAAGCACCCAGCAACAAGAAAGCAAGCAACGACAATGTCATAAGTAATCCGAATGTTTAAAATCTGAAACAGGTATGGCCGCTTAAAACACAAAAAGCAGCAAGTCAGTTAGATGACTTGCTGCCTTGCTTCCACCGGAATATACCCGGATTCATTCATTCCCTAAAGTGGCTTTAACGCTTGTACATCAGCAACCAATTGTTTGTACTCACTTGCAGGCAAGGGGATCAAACCTCTCTCAGAAAGATAGCCTTCTTCGCCCATCGACTTCTTGCTGATAAACTCGGCCAGGTACTCCGAAATTCCCGGCACCTTGCCAATATGGGCCTTTTTCACATAGAAAAACAAAGGCCGTGAAATCGGGTAGCTGCCATCTGCAATCGAATCAAAATCAGGCACAATACCTTCAATCATAGAACCCCTGACCACATCCTCATTTTGCTCGAGAAAACTGTAACCAAAGATACCCAGTGCATTCGGGTTGACCTGGAGTTTCTGGACAATCAGGTTATCGTTTTCACCCGCTTCTATATAAGCACCATCTTCACGAACACTGTGACAAATAGACTTGTACCGGCTTTTATCGGTTTTTTTCAAATCCTTGATCCAGCCAAACTTTTTGCAACCACCCTCCATTGCCAGCTCGGCAAAAGCGTCGCGAGTCCCTGAAGTGGGCGGCGGCCCCAATACTTCAATTGCCACATCCGGCAAATCACTGTTCACTTCTTTCCAGGTTTTATAGGGGTTTGGAACCAGCGTTTCGCCACCCTTCGGGTTTGGCACATCCTTGGCCAGGGCCAGGAACAAATCCTTGCGCTCCAGCTGGTACATTTTTGCACCTTCGCGGCTGTTTGCTATCACAATGCCGTCATAGCCGATCTTTACTTCGACAATTTCCTCAACACCATTACTTTTACACAATTCGACTTCACTGGATTTGATGGCTCGCGATGCATTGGTAATATCCGGTGTATCAATACCCACACCTGCGCAGAACATTTTGAAGCCCCCGCCCGAACCGGTAGACTCGATTTTCGGGGTTTTGAAACTGGTCGTTTTGCCAAAGCGCTCCGCCACAACCGTTGCAAAAGGGTAAACTGTTGATGACCCAACAATTTCAATATGGTCACGGCTGTCTGCCAGGGCAACGGAACTGCCGAGTATTGACGAACCAAGCAAGGTAGAGCTGATTGCCAGCGCTGTAAGAAGGCGTTTTTTCACATGAATCTCCCGTTTGATAAACATTTCATTCAACTGAAACAGTTTTTAAAAGCTGTTTTTAACTGTGCTAAAGTCTAGAAACTGTTTGTGACAAAAATATGACAACTTGTTAAAGAAAGTATTAAGAGTTAGTGAATTCTCGGTTTACACTCCTTACAGACAGGATAATTAACGGTTTTAAGCAAACCCGTGGAATCAAAACGCAAGACAGAAGCCAGCACCGATTGACCTTTTCAACACCGGAACCCGCTCATGACAGCCATCGATAGAAGTTACGAATTCGCTCAGGACGCTACAACTCGCGACCTCAACCATCTGCCAGGCAGCAATGGCACCCCGCTCGTTGGCCATCTTCTCAAAATGGTCAAGGACTTTAATGGCACCGTAAACCGTCACTACCAGAAATACGGGGAAGTTTCACGCTTCGGACAAGGCTTCATCGGTCAGGGAATACTTGTCCTCGGCCCTGACAATTACAAAAAAATCTATCTCGATGCTGAACGCAATTTCTCAACCAAGATGGGCTACCACAAATCACTGGGTCCATTCTATGGCGGTGGTCTGCTACTGCATGACTTTGATGAACACCGCTTCCAGCGCCGGGTTTTCCAGAATTCATTCAAAAACGAAGCCATGAAAGGCTACGCCGAACTCATGAATCCCATTATGGCAGAAGGTTTATCGTCCTGGATTACCGAGCCCGATTTTCTTTTCTTTAACCACATAAAGGAAATGCTGCTGGATGTCGCCGCAAAGGTGTTTTTCGGGATAGATGATCTCGGGGACGATGCAGACCGGCTGAATCACGCCTTCATCGATATCGCTGAAAAAGGCATGATGGGCATTATCAAACTGGATTTACCCGGCCTGAAATTTCATCAGGGGCTGAAAGCAAAGCACTATGCCGAGGCGTTTATCAAGAAGCTCATTCCCGAACGCCGTCTCAATGATGGACAGGATTTCATGTCCTATGTAGTCAAGGAGAAAAAAGAAAACGGAGAATACTTTACCGACGATGAGCTTGCCCCTCACCTGACCTTTCTGATGTTCGCAGCGCATGACACCACAACCAGCGCACTCAGCCATCTGGTGATGCATCTGGGGAAAAACCCGCAGATTCAGGAGGAGCTGCGCGAAGAAAGCATGGCTCTCAGCAAGGATTACCTCGACTATGAGGATCTCGAAAAACTGCCCTATCTGGATCGCGCTTTTCACGAAGCCTTGAGGCTAAACCCTTCCGTTTCCATGATGACGCGCCGAACCGTCAGAGAATGCGAATTGGGCGGGTTCCGGCTACCGGCCAATACAGTGATCTTTATCCCGCCCTTCTTCAATCATCGAATGGAAAAATGGTGGGATGACCCTCTGAAATTTGACCCGGATCGCTTCCTGCCGGAGCGCGCAGAACATAAACGCCACCCTTTTCAGTATATTCCTTTTGGTGGTGGTGCTCACAAGTGTATCGGCATGCACTTTGCCACGATGAACGCAAAATGCTTCATGTATCAGTTTTTGCGTCAGTATCGCTTCAGTACAACTGAAAACTACAACCCGCCCATGCAAATCGTACCCATGCCAAGACCCGGGGATATGCTGC
>JAGRJA010000031.1 GCA_020443005.1 Pseudomonadales bacterium | reverse complement strand
CGGTACAGGAAATCAACACCGTCTTACAAAAAGCAACCGTTGGGCGTTTTCAGGGCGTTTTGGCCTACACGGATGAACCGCTGGCATCCTGCGATTTTAACCATGACCCGCATTCGGGCATTGTCGATGCCAGCCAGACGCGTATCAGTGGCAAGCGCCTGTTAAAGGTGTTGACCTGGTTTGACAATGAATGGGGTTATGCCAACCGTATGCTTGATCTGCTATGTTATTTGCAATCTGTCAATGCTGAAAGGCGTTGAAAATAGGCATGGCATTGAGGAAAGAACAATTTCGTAAAGAGTGAACAAGGGGGGAATATGGCTGTAAAACTCATGAGCAATCTCGATCTGGCTGGCAAACGGGTGCTGATAAGAGAAGACCTGAATGTGCCGGTGAAGGATGGCAAGGTCAGCTCCGATGCCCGTATTCGGGCAGCTTTGCCAACGATACGGCAGGCCGTGGAAAGCGGTGCACATGTCATGCTGATGTCGCATTTGGGCAGGCCGGAAGAAGGTGCCGCGGCTGCCGAAAATGCCGCATTTACATTGGCGCCTGTGGCGGAACATCTGTCTTCCCTGCTGGGTTCACAGGTTCGACTGATCAACGACTACCTCGATTCTCCTGTTGAGCTGGCGGCTGGCGAAGTTGTGCTTTTTGAAAATGTACGTTTTAACAAGGGCGAGAAAAAAGACGACGAAACCCTTGCCAAAGCTTACGCAGCCCAGTGTGATGTATTTGTGATGGATGCTTTTGGTACCGCGCACCGGGCGCAGGCATCCACTCATGGTGTGGCGAAATTTGCCCCGATTGCCTGTGCCGGCCCCTTGCTGGCTGCCGAGCTCGATGCACTGGAGAAGGCATTGGCCAACCCTGCGCGACCGATGGTGGCGATTGTGGGTGGCTCCAAGGTGTCAACCAAGCTGACCGTGCTTGAAACCCTGTCCGACAAGGTTGACCAGCTGATCGTGGGCGGCGGTATTGCCAATACTTTTCTGGCTGCTGCCGGTAAACCCATCGGAAAATCGCTGGCTGAAGCCGATCTCTTGCCGGCCGCCAAAGCCCTGATGGAAAAAACAGCCATCCCGATTCCGACAGATGTGGTTTGTGGCAAAGTCTTTGCAGAAGATGCCGAAGCCACGCTCAAGTCTGCCGATGAAGTGACGGAAGACGACATGATTTTTGATATCGGCCCCGACACCGCCGCCCAAATGGCGGCCATGCTCAAGGAAGCAAAAACCATTCTCTGGAACGGGCCGGTTGGCGTATTCGAGTTTGACCAGTTCGGCGAGGGCACCAAAGCCCTGTCGCTGGCCATTGCAGAAAGCGACGCCTTCTCGCTTGCCGGTGGGGGCGATACCCTTGCAGCCATTGACAAATACGGCATAGCCGATAAGGTATCCTACATCTCCACAGGTGGCGGTGCCTTTCTCGAATATGTCGAAGGCAAAACACTGCCTGCTGTTGCCATGCTGGAACAGCGCGCCAAAGATTAATTACCGGTAAATTTACAGGAAGACCATTATGCCAATGATAAGTATGCGCCAGTTGCTCGATCATGCAGCTGAACACGGTTACGGCGTGCCCGCCTTTAATGTCAACAACCTAGAACAGACACGCGCGATCATGGAAGCGGCGGATAAAACCAACAGCCCGGTGATCATGCAGGCGTCTGCCGGTGCACGGAAATATGCCGGGTCCAATTTTCTGCGGCACATGATTCTGGCAGCTATCGAAGAGTTCCCGCACATTCCGGTGTGCATGCATCAGGATCACGGTGTTTCTCCTGCAGTTTGTCAGCGCTCCATCCAGCTGGGTTTCAGCTCGGTAATGATGGACGGCTCGTTGATGGAAGACGGCAAAACACCTTCTTCCTATGAATACAATGTTGAAGTGACAAGGCGCACCGTCGATATGGCGCACGCTTGCGGTGTTTCTGTTGAAGGTGAGCTGGGTTGTCTCGGTTCGCTGGAAACCGGTGAGGCTGGCGAAGAAGATGGTGTGGGCGCAGCGGGTAAACTGACTCATGACCAGATGCTCACCGACCCGGAAGAAGCGGCAGACTTTGTGAAAAAAACCGGGGTGGATGCGCTGGCCATTGCGTGCGGTACCAGCCACGGTGCCTATAAATTCACGCGCCCGCCCACCGGCGACATTCTGGCGATTGATCGCATCAAGGAGATCAACCAGCGCATTCCGAACACCCACCTGGTTATGCACGGTTCTTCTTCTGTGCCGCAAGAATGGCTGGCCATCATTAACGAGTTTGGCGGCAACATTCCTGAAACCTATGGTGTGCCGGTTGAGCAAATCTGTGAAGGCATCAAGCACGGTGTGCGCAAGGTCAATATCGATACCGATTTGCGTCTGGCATCCACCGGTGCCATTCGCCGTTTTATGGCGAAAAACCAGGCCGAGTTTGATCCGCGCAAATACCTGAAAGAAACCATCAACGCCATGCGCGATATTTGCATTGCGCGCTATGAGGCTTTTGGTACGGCTGGCCAGGCTGACAAGATCAAGGTGATTTGTCTTGAGGATATGTACCAACGCTATGAGCGGGGCGAACTAGCGGCAAAAGTAAACTGATAAAAGTAGCGGGAGCCAGGCTCCCGTTTTTTATGTCTGATTTCCGCGGTATCACCAAGCAACTCCCTCACTGCCATTTTGATCCTGCTTTGGATAGCAGCGCATCGTCGTTGGCTTTTGCAAAAGCATACCTGCAGTTTTATCAAATTGATTTTGAGCAACAGCTGCCCGGTGTCAGCCACTACATGGGTAAGCTTTCCTCGGCAGGCTACGACATTGCGTGTCATTACCTGATTCCCCAAAAACCGCGCGCGACTGTTTTTGTGGTGCACGGTTATTACGACCATGTCGGTCTTTTCGGCCATCTGATACGGTTTTTGCTCAAGCGCAATTACGCCGTCGCTGCCTTCGACCTGCCGGGGCATGGCTTGTCTTCCGGTGAGCCCGCCGCCATTGATTCTTTTTCCACCTACAGCAAAGTGCTTGAAGATGTTGTGCAGGCGGCACACACGCTGCCAAAACCTTTCTATGCTGTCGGCCAGAGCACCGGTTGTGCTGTGATACTCGGGTTGCAGGCAGAGGCCACCTGTTTTGAAAAACGCGTTTTACTGGCGCCTTTGATCAGGCCCTGGCACTGGCACAAAGGTGTGTGGAAATACCGTTTACTGAAGTATTTTGTTCACAGCATCAAACGCAAACTGATTGATAATTCTGCTGATAAAGCGTTTCTTGAATTTGTACATCATCGCGACCCCTTGCAGGCACAACACCTTACAGTAAGCTGGGTAGGTGCCATGAAAGCGTGGATAGACGGTTTTGAAACTTTAAAAGTTTGCCCGGCACATACTCTGATTATTCAGGGCAAGAAAGACCAAACCGTTGACTGGCGAAACAACATTCCCATGCTGCAAAAAAAAATACCCGATGCACACATACAATTTTTTGACGAAGCCGATCACCACCTTGTAAATGAAAGCGCGCCGCTGCGTGAAATGGTTTTTGAAAAGGTGGCAGAGTTTTTTGGTTAGGGAAAATCTAATAATTAGCAAAAAAGTTTAATCAAGCAATGTTTTACTGAATTATGCGTTTTTAAAGTGAATTGATACTGAAGATATATAAAGACGACAACATTTGTCGCTATACTTGTCGAAAATGTGTATTTGCCGGATAGTAATAAAAGGATAGGCTAATTAAATAAATGTCTTGTATATTATTCTTGTGATGTAGAGTTATCCAATTTATAGATATTTTCTGGTAAAGAAATAATAGAATTTGCATGATGAAAGCTCGATAAAGCAAGTGTACTTCGGGTCATTAACTAAAATGATCAAGCAGTAACATCCATATGAGGGGGGGGTATGAATTTTATTGGCAGACAATACAAAGCTCATAAAGACAATGTCATTGATATTTATAATAGCTATCTTGGAATAAAGGGCGGAAATCAAGATGGTGTCGATACCAAGTTTCTCGAAAGCCGTATAAAGTCATTAAAAAATGGTAAGTTCACTTTGGCCGTAGCGGGAGAAGTGAAGGCGGGAAAATCGACCTTTCTTAACGCCTTACTCGGGGCAGAAATTCTTCCATCTGATGTGCTTCAAGCATCAAGCGCAATTGTTGAAATATTCAAGTCAGACACCACCTTTTTGAAGGTCAAATTTGCAGATGGTCACACAGAAAGCCTGTATGATGATCTGTCAACTCCGGATATTGATGAAGCAAATGATCGGTTGCATGAGATATGTAAAATTCATGACGAGTACCGTCATATACCGACAACGTTAATAGATGATTGCATCATTGAAAGTGACGGCAATTTAGCCGTGAATGATACGTTTATAAAGCAGCTTGAACAGCAGTCTGGTGAACATCTTCAGGGGAAACAAGATGTTGTTGCTCAGTATATTTCAGAAAGAACAACGGATAAAATTCCGGTTGAAATAGAGTTTGGCTATCCATTGAAGTGGGAATTTGATGAACTCCGCATTGTTGACAGTCCCGGAGTCAATGCGACTGGAGGAGTTCAGGATGTATCATTTCGCTTCTTTGAAGAGGCCAATGCCATTCTGTTTGTGCACCCAATCAAACCAATTGAGTCGGAATCATTTAGAAAATTTGTCAGTTCGGTTATATCAAATCGTAGCAAAGAAACGCTTTTTCTGGTTTTAACTCATGCGGGGTTATATTCCAATGATGAAGTTGAGCGTCTGTATGCAGAGGCTGGACGCCTATATAAAAACATCATTCCTGAAAATCGCATTTTGGTTGTAGATAGTTTGCTTAAGCTGATCCACAGCGATCTTGATAACGGGATTTCCGTAAAAGATATTAGAAAATCTGAAAATAAGAAAAAAATTCTCTCCAGCTACCGGGAACAAGCAGAGGATGAGGGTAGAGAACTAATTGATGTTGTATGGGAGAGCTCTCGGTTTGCAAAGATGTTTGATGCAATTGATGAATTTTCCATGAAAGCGCCCAACCTTCAGCTTCAAGAGATTTTGGAGCAGATAAAAAGGGGGTATGTGGAGCAGGAAATTCAATACTCAGAGAGAGTTGAACTGCTGGAGAAGAAAAAGAGAAATCCACAGGAGTTTGAAGAAGAAATAAACCGTATAAACAAGGCTCTTGAGAAATATAAGTTGCTTACGAGGCAAACCAAGGAAGATTTAAAGGTCAACTACTCGGGACGACACTCGTCGTGGCAGCAGGGTATCGACTCCCTTAAAGTGAAGTATCCAGAGCTCATAACAGGAAGTGATAGTATAGAAAGCACACGAAAAAATACGGTAGATGGGCTGGATGCGGTTCAGGAAAAAGTAGATGCGTTTTCAAAAGAGTTGACGCAAAAGCTCGGTGATACTCTCGAGAATATAGGTAAAGCTTTTAGTGCTGAACATCAGATTTCGATTCCAAAAGTTGACCTGAAGGCTTTGGAGCAAAAAGCAAAGAACAATGCGTATCATGAGCAGAATGTTTATGAGAATAAAATAGAATCTGTTTGGGATAATGGAAATTGGTATAAATTCAATTGGACTGAGGAAAGTAGAACGATCCGAGTTAAAACCGGGACAAAAACGGTGCTTGATAGCGAAAAGTTCCTCGGCGAATACAAAACGAAGTGTAATGAGGAGTTTTACAAAATAGTCAATGACCTGCCAAATAAGTCAAAAGAGGTTCTAAATAATTATCTGGATCTTTTTGAAAAAGAGATGGGGTCGGTTATTGGCGACAGACAGCATGCTCTTGAAAAAGAGATGAGTAAAAAACAATCAAATGCTGAGATAATTGCGGAAATTGATGCCTTGAACAGAAAAAAAAAGGCCATTCAGCCGGAGAAGTCACGATGCATCGAAGTGTTGGAGGATCTAAAATGATTAGCCAAAAAATTAAACTTGATGTCACAGATGAGTTTTCAAGTCTTAAGGAATCACTGCAGACCCATTTGCATGGCGATTTCAATGTGTCTGAAACCAAACAGTTCTTGCAGGCACATGTTCCCAAAGAGATTATTTACAAGTCGGAAGTTCTTCTGGATACGCTATTGAATTATTTGATGGAAGATGCTCGTAAAAAAATAGAAAGCGGCGATGTAAAATTGCAAAATGCCTTTTTTGATGCAGATTTCCGAAAACGAATTCACGAATGGTCGATACAGCTGGAGAACAAGCTTTCTCTGGAACCAGATGTCGTAAAGTACGCATCTGACCCCAGGTTGACGCAAGGCTTAATAGCGTCAGGTATTATGTTTGTTGTCGGAACGGGCATAACTGTTGCCTTGGTCCCTAGTATTGTAGGAACCATTGTTGCTGGTATTGTTACCGTCCTTCTTTCCGCTTTTGCATTCAAGTTGGCCTTTGACAAAGCCTCTCGCAAAGCTCGTGAGATTACAAAATTAGATATTGATGAGTACTTAAAGGAATCTCAAACGCAAGTATTGGCATGGTTGTCTAAAGTGGAAAAAAGCTTTAATGATGATTTTCACAAGTTTTGCTCGGATAATGGGTTTGAAGCGGAGGGAAAATAAATGAACAGCGACACCCCCCCCTTCGCTAAAAAAGTAGAGGCAACCAATCAACCACTTGAGGAAGAACAAAAAACAAAGGCAATTATTAAAGACTCGCAAGAACTGGTGCCTTGGTGGGCTTCAAACTCAACAGGAGTTCTACAAGAGCAGACAGAAGACAGTCCAAGAAACTATCTGGACAGTTTCTTTTTATTCCCTTTGGATGAAGTGACAGTCAATGCTGATTGCGAAGACATACCACAATTTATAAATGAACGCTTTCAGAATATTTTGGCGGCAGCAAATTTATCTAACCTATCAGTCGCACTTATACTGAGCTCCAAAAATGGAGCGATTAAGGTATATCTTGGTTTTAAAAATGAATCAGATGAAACTACTGGGCCTGATCTTTTCCAGTCTATTGTTAATGGCATATTTCCTGGTAAAAATATTAAATTGGCTCAAACAGTAAGCCTCTCATCACTTGCTAGTAACAGTAAGTTTGGCGGAATAGTAACTGGCGTTCCGATACTTAAAAATGAGAATGGTAAGCAAAAATTCAATTTATCATCCGTAGCTCGTAGCCTTTATGGAAGAGACTATTTGCTTGCAGTCATTTCCAGACCAGTATCTGAAGAAGAAAAACAAAGCTCATTTAATAGGTTGGTTCAACTTAGAGATCGCTTACATGTATTGAGCAAACAAACGATTGGAGAGCAAGAGGGGTTCGGTGAGGCTGTATCTCAAGCTGAAACATCAACAACTGGAAGCGCAAGATCAAGTGGAAATAGCATAAGTGCTTTTTTCTGTTCGCACAACCGATCAAAATCGGAAACAGAAAGTAAATCTAAGGGAAAAACAGAGAGTTATTCAGAAAACCGATCCAGTTCAATTTCATTCGAGCAACAGAATGGCTATGCTGTGGAATTAGAGAAGATTGCAGATCAATACATTGAGCGAATGATACAAGGATTCAGCTCTGGCTACTGGGAGACCTCAATTACCTTCGCCACACAAGATAAAATATCAAGCGATATTCTTGCTGGAACATTTGCAGGTGAACTTTCAAAGCCAAATGGAAAATTACTGCCGCCCCCACGCATATATTTGGATTCACTTGAGGACAAAGTTCTTTTTATTCCTAAAGCCAGTTCGTCGAACTCTCTTTTTCCAAAATCACTGGCTTCATATATCACTAGCGAGGAATTATCTTTAGTTTCCTCTCCGCCCGTGGAGTCCATTCCCGGATATGAGATACAAAAAATGCCTACATTGGCTCTGTCAGATATAGGCAGTAAGTCTGAAATGATCTTAGGCTCTATTACAGATCACGGAAACCCGATTCGTGACACGAAACTATATTTATCTAAAAGCGATCTGAACAAGCATCTTTTTGTTTGTGGTTTAACGGGTAGCGGAAAATCAACTACCGTTAAGCATATCCTTAAAGATCTTGTACAAAAAGAAGGAACCCCCTTCTTGGTATTGGAGTCGGCAAAGCGTGATTACCGGCAGCTATTGGCTAATGAAGTATTTAAGGATAACTTGAATATATTCACAATTGGAGATGCAACTGTCAGCCCAATTAGGTTTAACCCCTTCTATATTCAGGAAGGAGTTCACCCGCTTGTACATATTGATTTTTTGAAGGCTATTTTTAATGCAAGTTTCTCTCTTTATGGCCCAATGCCCAGCATCGTCGAAAAATGTCTTCATGCTATATATATAAAGAAAGGGTGGGACCTGACTTTAGGCACCCACCCTAATTTTATAGATAAGAATGGGGATTATGATGGGGGGCGATATCAGTTTGATGAGCACTATTACTGCTTTCCCACACTGACCGACCTTAAAGATGAAGTGGATCGCTATATTAAGACGGAACTCGATTACAAAGGTGAGCTTCGGGATAATATCCGCACAGCTATCATTGTTCGCCTTGAGAGTCTTTGTGTTGGGGCCAAAGG
>JAGRJA010000375.1 GCA_020443005.1 Pseudomonadales bacterium | reverse complement strand
TCCAGACTGACCACGCCAAGATTGGGCACCAAAGTGGTAAAAGGATAATCAGCCACTTTAGGTCTGGCTGATGAGACAGCACGAATAAAACTGGATTTACCGGCATTGGGCAACCCGAGTAAACCCACATCAGCAATCACTTTCAGTTCCAGCCTTAAATTACGCTCCTCCCCGGCGGAACCTTTTGATGTTTGACGAGGGGCCCTGTTTGTACTGGATTTATAGCGTGTATTGCCGAGCCCGTGAAAACCACCCTGGGCAACCAGGATTTTTTGACCCGCCTCTGTGAAATCGCCTACGACTTGCCCGGTGTCAGTGTCGATAACAGTGGTTCCTACCGGCACCTTCAAGGTGATATCCTCACCCTTGTGTCCGGTTTTTTCTTTCCCCTGCCCGTTGCCCCCACGCTCGGCACGATAGCGGGGCTGAAAACGATAGTCCACCAGCGTGTTGAGGTTCTCGTCTGCGACCAGATACACGGAACCGCCATCACCGCCGTCACCCCCGTCCGGCCCTCCCTTCGGAATATATTTTTCCCGACGAAAACTCATGCAGCCATCGCCACCATCACCGGCTTGCACAACAATTGGAGCTTCATCAACAAATTTCATACCCTGCTCCTGCCATCAGTTGGCCACCACATAAAAACCGTCTTTTCCGTTGGTATTTTCCAGCACTCTTTACACGCCAACAACCGCCATCAAAACAAAAAAGCCCCGCGAGTGCGAGGCTTTCTTTGACGGCCATACTGGCCAATATGTCTTTCAGGCAACCACAGTAACAAACTGCCGGTTGTTTGGACCTTTCACTTCAAATTTTACCGTTCCATCTGCCTTTGCAAACAGGGTATGATCCTTCCCGATACCAACATTAACACCGGGATGAACCCGTGTGCCCCGTTGACGGATAAGAATATTACCGGCCTTGACGACCTCGCCACCAAATCGCTTTACACCCAGTCGTTTGGATTCTGAATCGCGACCGTTCCGAGTGCTACCGCCTGCTTTTTTATGTGCCATGGTTGACTCCTATAATTCCGTACTTGATCTTGATTAGGCCGAGATTCCGGTGATTTTCACTTCAGTGAACCACTGTCGATGACCCGCCTGCTTTCTGTGGTGCTTACGACGATGGAACTTGATAATTCTCACCTTGTCAGCACGACCGTGAGCAACAACCTCTGCAGTCACCTTGCCACCTTCAACAAAAGGAGCGCCGACTTTGACATCTTCACCATCGACAACCATCAACACCTCATCGAAATCAACCTGCTCACCTGTAGCTGCTTCGAGCTTTTCCAGTTTGAGCGTTTCGCCCTCGATAACACGATGCTGCTTGCCACCACTTTGAATAACCGCGTACATAAGTCTGCTCCAGTTTTCAGACCAAAGGCTTTACGCCAAAATAACCAAGGGCGCGAATTCTACGGTAAAAGCCAAGCTCAGGCAATAGCCGAAAGAGCCTGATTTACATCAAAACCCTATATTGCCCAACGGATTTTTTCTTGACTGCATCTCTGGTGGCACCTAGTATGCACGCCGAGATTTGAACCCACGACTCCCCGGCCATCATGCTCTCATTCCATCTGGCAGTAAAAGAAGATTTTGAAGCGGTAAACGGCCAGATTCTGGCTCAACTACACTCCAATGTTGATCTTGTCGAAAATATCGGGCACTACATCATTGAAGCTGGTGGGAAGCGGCTTCGTCCGCTGCTGGTGCTTCTGGTAGCCAACAGCCTGAAAACCACTTCGCGCGCGCATATCGATCTCGCTGTCATTATCGAGTTCATTCACACCGCTACGCTTTTACATGACGATGTCGTCGATCTTTCCGAGTTGCGACGAAACCGGCCCACAGCAAATGCCAAATGGGGCAATGCGCCCAGCGTGCTTGTTGGAGACTTCCTTTATTCTCGGGCTTTTCAGATGATGGTCAGGCTAGGCAGCATGGATGTCATGGATATTTTATCCGAAGCAACAAATATCATTGCCGAAGGTGAGGTTCTGCAGCTGGTCAATGCTGGCGATGCAAACACCACAGAGCAGCGTTATCTGGATGTCATTAATTACAAAACAGCCAAACTGTTTGAAGCCGCCGCTGAAATTGGCGCAATCGCCGCCAACGCCTCGAGAGAACAGCGACTTGCCTTCAAAAAATTCGGGCACCATCTCGGCATGGCATTCCAGCTGATGGATGATATTCTCGACTACACCGGCGACATGGAAAAGCTCGGCAAGAATATTGGTGACGATCTCTCGGAAGGAAAACCCACCCTGCCACTGATTTATGCCATGCAAAACTCATCCCTTGAGCAAAAAAACCTGATCGCCCATGCCATTACAGACAAAACAGCCGAAAATTTCCTTCACATCGCGAACATTGTTCAAAGCAGTGGCGCTCTCAAATACTGCAAGACCATGGCAGACAAGCAGATAGAATCAGCACTGGAAGCATTGACTGCATTGCCGGATTCCGTTTACAAAACCGAACTCTGCAAGCTTGCAAGGTTTTCAGTTAGCCGCTCCTTCTGATTTGTTATAAGCTACTGCTTTTTTGAAGCAGGCAGCTGAATCATGACGACATCCTCACTCGGCAAACTTTATCCGGCATGGCGCAAACTGGAAAAACACAAAGAAGAATTGCTTCGTTTCAATCTTTGCGCTGCATTTGACTGCCACCCCGAGCGAGCTGACATTTTTTCTGTTGATGCCGCCGGCATCACGCTTGATTATTCAAAAAACCTCATCACAGAAAAAACACTGACACTGCTCTGTGAACTTGCCGACCAGGCCAATCTGAAAACAGCGATCAATGACCTGCTTACCGGCAAACCGGTTAACAACACCGAAAAAAGACCTGCGCTCCACACAGCCCTTCGCGACCCTCAACATAACTGCCCTGACAGCGAAGCTGTTCGCACCACCTTTGTGCGCATGGAGCAAATGGTCAATGCCATCCGGGAAGGGGATTGGCTGGGTCATACCGGGCAACGGATCAGCGACATCGTCAATATAGGCATTGGTGGTTCCGACCTCGGGCCGAAAATGGTCTGTCATGCATTGGAGCCCTATCGCCTGGACACGCTGAAATGCCACTTTGTCTCGAATGTCGACCCTTCCCATATTGACGAGGTACTTCGACAGGTTAAACCCGAAAGCACCCTGTTCATTGTGGCCTCAAAAACCTTCACAACGCTTGAAACACTCAAAAACGCCGAAGCGGCTAAAAGGTGGTTATTGCTTCACGCGCCGGGAAACGCTGTAGAAAAACATTTTGTGGCAGTATCGACAGCTATCGACAAAGTGACTGATTTTGGCATCGACAAGGAAAACATTCTTCCACTCTGGGATTGGGTGGGAGGTCGATACTCACTCTGGTCTGCAATCGGCTTGCCAATTGCGATTGCCACTGGCATGGAAAACTTTCGCCTGCTTCTCAAGGGCGCTAATGCCATGGATCAACATTTCAGTCAGGCCAACTTTTCCGGCAATATGCCTGTCATTCTGGGTTTGCTTGGAATCTGGTATAGCCATTTCTGGCAAGCACAAAGCCATGCGGTTCTCCCCTATGATCACCAGCTGACACTTTTTCCGGATTATTTACAGCAGCTCGACATGGAAAGTAACGGAAAATCCGTGAACCGGAATGGCGAGGCAATAGACTATACAACGGGCCCTGTAATCTGGGGTACCGAAGGCACAAACGGCCAGCACTCCTTTCACCAACTGTTGCACCAAGGCACCCGCTTTATTCCGGCAGATTTTGTCGTCCCACTGCAAACACATATGTCAAACAAGGATCAGCATCGCCATCTGGTCGCCAATTGCTTCAGTCAAAGTCAGGCCTTAATGGCTGGCAAAACCAGAATACAGATTGAAACAGAACTGGCTGCCCAGGGATTGACGAAGCAGCAAATTGACTTTCTGACACCACATAAAATCATCACCGGCAACCGGCCAAGCAACACACTTCTGCTAAAGACACTTTGCCCTGAATCGCTGGGTGCCTTAATTGCTCTTTATGAACACAAGGTTTATGTACAAAGTGTTGTCTGGAATATCAACGCTTTTGATCAATGGGGGGTCGAACTGGGGAAGCAACTCAGCAAGCCGCTCTACGAGGCGCTCTCCGGGCGGCCGAACACCCAGATAAAAGCAGACGATAGCCTTGATGCGTCAACCCGAAAACTTGTCAAGGCGTACCTGCAAAACAACCATTCCGATCAAAACAGCTGAAAACTTGCCGAAAAGTGAACCAGTCGGCAAACTCACAGTTAGCAGTTAACAGAAAAGCAGGGAAAAGCTTGGTAACTTGAACACTGGGTTCAGTAACTTGTTGTTCAGGAGTATTTATGAGAGAGAAATTTGTTGCCAATGTACCGGCTGATATTTTTGATGGCGGACGCATTCCGGAAAAAGGAAAATGGGAACAATCCTTCAATGTAGCTGGCTGGATTCGCTTCCGTGTTCCT
>JAGRJA010000374.1 GCA_020443005.1 Pseudomonadales bacterium | reverse complement strand
TCGACGATACTTCCCTTCAAGGATGCTTTCCGTTCTAATAGGGATGTTACAGGGTAGCCCTCAGTAACGGGTGCCATTTGGACTTACAGTGGACTTACGAGCGTTTTCAGTCGCAAAAATCGTCGAGATAATCGATGTAAGCTGTTGATTTAATTGGTCGGAGTGAAAGGATTTGAACCTTCGACCCCCTCGTCCCGAACGAGGTGCGCTACCAGGCTGCGCTACACTCCGATTTGAAGCTAGTCCACCATGGTCATGGTGTGGAAATAACCAAAGACAAGCATTTGCAGCATGTCGTTGGCCTTGTTACGCGAGCTGGCAATTTTACGCTTGAAAATGACCATTTCAAGTAGGTGAGAGCCGAAAAGGGCTGGCCCAATCCAGAAAACCATTGATGAAACACTTTCATCAATGACCGGTGTGAAAAAATTAACCACCCAGACCAGCAAGGTAACCACTACTGAAAACTTGCCTGCAATTGATACAGTTTTTATATGTTGAGGTTGTTCTGGCATAATTTTTCACTCCGCTTTCGAATAGGCTGTAATACTACTATACTCAGTGTTTTTCAGCCATTTCCTGTTGTAATTTATGCTTGATTCTACCGCCATGATTTTTCGCTGTGCACCGGTTGGGCCGCTTGCCTGCAATTGTTCGATTATCGGTGACCCCGTTACCAAAAGAGCGATTGTTGTTGATCCGGGGGGTAACCCGGAATGGATTCTCGATGAGCTGGAGAAACACGGGTTGAAGTTGGTGGAAATCATTCATACCCATGCCCATCTTGACCATATTCTTGCCTCTGGTTATCTCAAGGAGAAAACCGGTGCGACAATATCTCTGCATAAAGAGGATATGTTCCTTTGGGATACCGTGGAACAGCAATGTATGGCATTTGGGCTGCCTTACACGCCACTTCCCGCGCCCGATAAATGGTTGGCTGATGAGCAGCCTCTGGCTTGCTGCGAGGGAACAACGATGCATACACCTGGGCATACGCCTGGCTCGGTCAGTTTTCTCTTTGATAAAAGCAAATTGCTGATTGCCGGAGATACCTTGTTCCGACACTCGATCGGGCGAACCGACTTTCCCGGTGGCGATTACGCAACCATTGAAAAATCGATTCAGCAGCGTATTTACACGCTGGATGAGGATGTCACAGTGATTACCGGGCATGGTGAGCCGACAACTGTGGGCGATGAGAAACGCTCCAACCCTTTTGTGCGGGCAAAATGATCACGGCAAACATACAGCTCCGGGTTTTCCGGATTCAGTCTACAGAACAGATATCATAGAGAGCGCCAGATGAAACAACAGATACTCACCATGCTGGAAATGCAGGAAAAAATGAACCAGCGTGTACACCCGGATTGGCGGAATCAGGGCTTTGAATGGTACAGGGCAATTTGGGTGGAATGTGCTGAACTGATGGATCATTACGGCTGGAAGTGGTGGAAAAAACAGACGCCGGATATGGATCAGGTGCATCTTGAGTTGATAGATATCTGGCACTTCGGGTTGAGTTATTTGCTGTCTTCCGGGCGAGTCAGTCTGGATGAGTTGGCCGCGCAGGTTGAAAATGAGCTTTCTGAACCAGCGGATGCAGATGATTTTCGTGCTGCGCTTGAGTGTTTTACCGAATGGACATTGACGCACCGGGCATTCAAACCTGCCTGGTTTGGTCATCTTCTTCAGGCTAGTGGCTTAAGCTTTGATGACCTTTTCACCGGTTATATCGGTAAAAATGTGCTGAATTTTTTTCGTCAGGATCACGG
>JAGRJA010000373.1 GCA_020443005.1 Pseudomonadales bacterium | reverse complement strand
TCACCCGGTGACGAAGCACTGGCAGGGCCATTGATTTGACATCATCGGGCAATACGAAGTTACTGCCACGCATCAAGGCCCGGATTCTGGCGCAACGAACCAGCGCAATGCTGGCGCGCGGACCGGCGCCATGCGCAATAGCCGCATTTTCCCTCGTTGAGCGCACCAGCCTGACCGCATAATCAACAACCTGTTCATCAACCATCACCGTGGCTGCCATTTTTTGCAAGGACAAAACATCATCCGCTGTGAGCAATGTTTTGTCGCCGGCTTCAAGGGTGGCATCATCACTCACCGACCGGGTGATTCGCGTTGTCAGGTCAATCTCATCGGCTTTCGAAGGGTAGTCAATAAAGACTTTTAGCAGGAAGCGGTCCAGCTCGGCTTCCGGCAAAGGGTAGGTTCCCTCCTGCTCAATCGTGTTCTGCGTTGCGAGCACCATAAACGGCAAAGGCAAAGGCATGGAAGATCCTTCAATGGTAACCTGTCTCTCCTGCATCACTTCCAGCAATGCCGCCTGTGTTTTTGCCGGTGCACGGTTGATCTCATCAGCCAGCAAAAGGTTGGTGAAAACCGGGCCTTTCCTGATCCGGAATCGCGCCTCTTTCATATCGTAGATGGCGTGCCCTGTGATATCGGCTGGCATCAGGTCCGGGGTAAACTGGATACGCCTGAAACTGCCGTCAAAACAGGACGCCAGCGCTTTTACCAACAAGGTTTTACCCAGACCCGGCACACCTTCAAGCAGCACATGACCATTTGCCAGCAGAGCAATAACCACTTGCTCGACAACAGCCGGTTGACCGACAAGCACCCGGTTAACCTGGCTGACCAATGTATTGATGAGCTGACTGGCACCCTGCTCTGTTGCTTCTAGCGATTGCTTGCGCTCTTGTTCATTCATAATGTGTTCCGGATATGTTGTAAATCAATAATGGCCTGGGTGAATTCCTGTGTATTGGCAACATCAGACATCGACATCAAATGTGATACCCGATGTGCCGGCAAGCGGGTCAATGCAGCCAGAAACGCGTACCTTTGCTGCACATCCATTTCTGTCACCAACGGATGTTTGAGCAATAAACGCTTTTCAATATCTTTTTGTACCGGCGAGAAAAAGCCTTTTTTGTCGCCAGTACGCCAGCGATGTCTGCCTCGCATATCGAGGTGTTCGGCGAGGCTTCGGCGAATGCCGGTTTCAGGTTTCACTATCACACCAAAACGCTGGGACTTACACAGTACAAAACAGCCCAGCGACAAAAGTAACAGCAGACAACACTCCGGAAAATAACGAAACATCAGCACATAAAAAGCCGGCATGAAGGCACCGTACAAAAACAGCGCCGAGCCCTTGTCCGGCGCTGCCCGGCCGAGAAAATAAGCATGATCCAGCTCAATAATACGACGGGAGGTAAACACGCTGCTATCAGAAAGCAACATGATATGGCCACGACCGATGCCGAATTGCAGGTAATGCACGCCGGCTTCAGAGCCTCCCCACGATGAGGGCTGATAACGATAAGCCTCGTCTGCAGTGGCATTCGGGGTAAGCGAATGAACCATTGAACTGTCTTGCTCACCTGAAACAGCGTCATTTTGCACTGATGTTTCACGGCTTTCCATTTCTTCCGTTTGCCCTGCATCTTCAGTATTTTCTGACGGTACTGCACTTGCCGGCTCATCAAACACAGGATGGAACAAGGCTGAATAAGGGTCAAAATGCAGTTTCAAACGCATTTCATCACCTTCAAAATAAACAAGGGTAATTTCACGCTCATTGATCGCCTTGTCCCTTTCCTCTTTTTCTGAAACCCGCTTGCCTTCAAGCTGTTCCTGTTCATCCTGCTGTTCACCGGCACGCGCTTTGATTAACTCATTCTGCTGCCTCATAAAGTCACTGACAGACTTTCGCTGTTTTTTATTCCCGTCCTTTTCATCAGTCATGTCATCATCGGTTGAAAAAGCCTCGATAGCCTCCTCCAGATCGCTACGCTCACAATCACACTGGTAATCCGTTTCGTATACTGAAACGCCCAATGTTTCGAGCATGTGATTTTCAGCCCCTTCATCAAGGGCAACGCCAGCGATCAGATAGCCCCCTTTCTCGACCCAGTCGAGAATCCTGCTCACCTGTCGTTCGCTGACAATATGCCCAATATTTTCAACAAAAAGAAAGTCGGTGTTCTGATCGAGCGTATCAATTTTTTCCAGCTGGCTGCTGCTCGCAGTCTGCAGACCGCGCACCTGCAGAAATTTCTCGGCAGCGAGGAAGGGGTTTCGCTGTGCCTCTACTGTCCAGCCCTGATCGACCGTTTCTTCATAAAACTCGACGCCGGTATAGACAATCCATGCACAGGCCCCCAGAACGAACAGGACAAGTGACAGAAGCACTTTATTTCTCATCGGGAAACACCCTGCGCCATTGTTCACAGCATTGCTCTACCTGAACTTGCTGTGGCTGCCTGTGGGCATAAGCGAGTTCTTGCCACATCAAGGCAAGCTCTCGCGTATAGTCGGCAAGCTCTCGATTTCCCGACGCATGCACAACCTGCACGCACTCCTGCTCTGTATAACCATCCTTGAAGGCAAAACCGTGGTCGTGCATCAGGCGTGCCAACAGTGCCCGAAAAAGCAGTGCCAAGGCTTCTCGCTGCTGTCCGGCTCGCCAAAACAGCATTACGGCAGGGGGAATATCTTCCGGCAAGCTGTCTCTTGTCACATCAAGCCCGAACAACTCAACCGGAGACACGGGTTTTTTCCCGGCAGAAAATCTCATCCCCATCAGTTTCAGCAAGGATGCCCTGTATTTGATAACAAAATAGAGAAGTATGGCCGCAAACAACACCCACAGAGTGAACTCAAGAATATAGGCTCCGCTGTTCACACCCGTACGAAGACTCTTGGTGGATCGGGTAAGGGATTCAATCCACTCAACGAGCGTGATCATCCATTCCGGAAACTGCTCCTCCTCCATTTCCTCACTTTTTTTCCAGCGCCATTGGGTGACGGTTTTCTGGTTACGAAAGGTAGGCCCCTGCAAAATACTTTCAATCACCCTTGCCGAAAATTCCCGCTCCTCAAGGTAGACCTCATTCATGACACCTGCTTCATTTTCAACAGCATCGACCTGCGCACGAACCGGCTGAAACGGCGCAGGGAGCACACCAAGCCCCGTCAAAAACGCCAACACCAGAAAACCCCGGTTGAACCCGTTTTTGTTTTTCTCCTGACTGAACCTGTCGGCCATTTGACGAAAGCGAATTTCGATATCCCAGGCCTCCAGCTCAACCCGGCGGCTGATGTACAAGGCAAAACCGGCAAGCACATAAAACGGTGCAATCAACGCCATGGCCAAACAGCTCAGGCCATTGAGCATGTGCTGTTGCGCCTTTGTGCCATGCACAAAAATGTCAAACCAGGGAACTTCAACCTCATTCGGCAGCATCAATGCAAACAGTGCCAAAAGCCCGAAGCTGACAACCAACTCCAGGTGAATACAAACCACGGTTAGCCAGCTTGCGGCATTACCCGATCGATAATGCAGAATCTGCAGGCGTTTGGCTCTTCTTTCGCCACGCAGGTTTTCAAGCACGGTAACAGGCATGTCCATCGACCGGGTAAGACTGAACCTTCGCCAGAGCAGCCAGGGCAAGAGATCACGCAAAGTCACTTCCCGCCAGGCGGATACAAGCTTTTTAACCCCGGGCTCCTCTGCGAACAATTTTCGGCTGGCCAGGTAAAGGGGAAGGCGATCCCAAAGCGGTTTCAACCACCAGACAAGCAAACCGACCAGCCATGGCGTCTCGTAAAACACTACCGTCAGTAATGCAAACAGACAGGCCACCGGCAACAGCCAGCACACTACAAGCGGGCACCACCACGCCCTTGCCATCTGAAAACCGAGATCGATGGCTTCCCAGCTACTGCGTTGGCGAGGGATGATTGCGATTTTTTCAAGGTTCACTGTTCGCAGCCTTTCCCAGTAAAACGCAATAACCGATGACAACCGCCCAGAAAACTGCACCGGCAGAATATTTTATCGCAGGCACCACATCTGCACGGGACGACCAGAAGGCTTCAAGAAACGCGGCAACCAGCAACATCAGTGCTGCGCCAAGCACAATGGTTGCAGCTTCCCTACCGGCCAGCTTGAGTGCTGTCATTCTTGAATAAACCCCGGGGTTGATCAATGCATAACC
>JAGRJA010000372.1 GCA_020443005.1 Pseudomonadales bacterium | reverse complement strand
TCTGGTGGTCGAAGGGGTTAGGCAGCTTCAACCCTATCAGGGTGGGAAGCCTATAGAAGAACTGGAGAGGGAGCTCGGTATACGCAACATTGTAAAACTGGCGAGTAATGAAAATCCTTTGGGTGCTTCCCCGAGAGCACTGGAAGCGATAAATCAACAAATGAAAAATATTGCTCGTTATCCTGATGGCAGCGGTTTTTCTCTCAAATCGGCGATAGCCGGGCATCTTTCTGTGAAAGCAGACCAGGTTTCACTGGGTAATGGCTCCAATGAAATTCTTGAATTATTGGCTCGCCTGTTTTTGCAACCCGGTCTGAATGCTGTTATGTCCCAACATGCATTCATCGTTTATCCGCTGGCTGTGACGGCATTGAATGCAGAGGTGCGGCAAACGCCGGCAATAAACTTTGGACACGATCTCGACGCTATGTTGGCAGCGATAGACTCGAAGACAAGAATGGTTTTTATTGCCAATCCGAATAACCCTACCGGTACCTGGTTGAATCATCAGGCTATAAATGCCTTTATGGATCGTGTGCCGGAAAATGTCATTGTTGTGATTGATGAAGCCTATTTTGAGTATGTTTCCGAAACGGGTTTTGCCAGCGCCCTCAGTTTGCTGGACAGCTATCCGAATCTCGTTGTTACCAGAACATTCTCCAAGGCGTATGGTTTGGCCGGTTTGCGAGTCGGTTACTCGGTTTCTTCGAGAGAAATTGCCGAATTACTCAACCGCATCAGGGAGCCCTTCAATATCAACAGTCTGGCCTTGTGCGCCGCCGAAGCAGCCCTGTCAGATATCAGCTTTCTCGAAAAAAGTCGCCAGCTTAATGATGCCGGTATGCGGCAACTGGAGCGGGGTGCTGCGGAACGCGGGCTCGATTTTATTCCTTCTATCGGTAATTTCATTTGTATCCGTTTTCCGGGCGATGTGAATGACTTGTACCGGCAGTTGCTGTGCAAAGGCGTCATTGTACGGCCGATTGGTGTTTATGGGTTGAATGAGCACTTGCGCGTTTCCGTTGGTCTTGAAGAGGAAAACAGCAAGTTCCTTTCTGCTGTCAGCGAGTTAATGGCATGACGCAGGTTTTGCCAAAAAAAGTTCTGGTAGTGGGGCTTGGCCTGATTGGCGCTTCCTTCATTCGGGCATTGAAATGTCGTGGTGTGGACTGTGTTTTTGTCGGTTCCACCCGGTCGGTTCAAACCCTGCAAAATGCGTTGGACACTCAGTTGATTGAGGAAGGGAGTAATGATCTTTCTTCAGTCAGTGCTTCATTGGGCAAGTCGGATGTGGTGTTGATTGCAACACCAACGCTATCTGTACCTGCCGCCCTCGAAAAGTTAAGACCGGCAATCGAACGGGGCGTTATTGTTACTGATGCAGCGAGTGTCAAAGGCAGCGTGCTTGATGCTGCCCGCCATATTTTCGCTGAAATACCCCCTAATCTTATATTGGGTCACCCCATTGCAGGCTCGGAAAAAAGCGGGTTGTTTGCTGCTGACGAGAATCTGTACCAGGGGCAGGGCGTTATTCTGACACCACTTGAATCAAGTGATCCCGGGGCGCTGTCGATGGTGAAGTGGCTATGGGAATTAACCGGCGCCACTGTATCAACAATGTCGGTTGAGCAGCATGATCAGGTGCTTGCTGCAACCAGCCATTTGCCACATGTTCTGGCCTATTCATTGGTTAACACATTGGCCCGAAATAAAGAATACAGGGAAATATTCAAACACGCTGCCGGTGGTTTCAGGGATTTTACCCGCATCGCAGCCAGTGACCCGTCAATGTGGCATGATATTGTTTTGGCCAACAAAACTGCGGTTTTGAAGCAGATGGATGACTTCAGCCAAGGCCTGTCTGAATTGAGGAATGCCATTGAACGCGATGACAGTGATGCCCTCAAGGCAATTTTCAGTCGGGCCAAAAAAGCCAGAGATGATTTCTCGCTGATTCTGGCCGATCGTGAAAAACGCTGACGAGCCCACTCGCTCAAACCCGTAACAAAAAACCGTAAGAGATAACAGATGAAATATATTGTTCAGCCCGGTGGTAGTGTCAGAGGGAAATTGCGTGTACCCGGTGATAAATCAATTTCCCATCGTTCGATTATGTTCGGTTCTCTTGCCGAAGGCATTACCGAAGTGAGCGGTTTTCTGGAGGGTGAAGACAGCCTTGCAACACTGAAAGCTTTCAAGGCAATGGGCGTTGATATTAAAGGGCCCGAAACTGGGCGCGTAGTTATTCACGGTGTTGGTTTATATGGGCTGAAAAAGCCGGAAAAGGCTCTGGATTTGGGAAATTCCGGAACATCGATGAGACTGATGTCAGGGATTCTGGCCGCACAAGATTTTGACAGTGAGTTAACCGGTGATTCCTCTCTTTCAAAACGCCCGATGAATCGTGTGGCCTTGCCTCTCACTCAAATGGGTGCGGTGATTGAAACAGCAGAAGGTGGAAGGCCACCCATGAAGATAAAGGGCGGCCACAGGCTTAAGGGCATTCACTATGACATGCCGGTTGCCAGTGCCCAGGTTAAATCTTGCCTGCTGTTGGCAGGTTTGTATGCCGATGGTGAAACCACTGTAACCGAGCCAGCTGTCACCAGAGATCATACTGAAAGAATGCTGGAGGGGTTTTCTTACCCGTCTCTCCAAAAAAATGCTTCGACAGTGAAAGTGAAATCGGGAGGGAAGCTGACAGCATGCAAGATTGATGTGCCTGCTGACATTTCCTCTGCTGCCTTTTTCATGGTTGCCGCCTCCATCGCGGCGAATGCAGATATTACGCTGGAGCATGTTGGCATCAACCCGACCCGAACCGGCGTGATCGATATCCTGCGTTTGATGGGTGCGGATATATCGGTTTCCAACGAGCGGGTTATCGGGGGTGAGCCCGTAGGTGATATTCGTGTCAAATCGGCGAATTTGCAGGGTATCGAAATTCCCGAGGAACTTGTTCCACTGGCGATTGATGAATTTCCCGTAATTTTTGTTGCAGCGGCCTGTGCTGAAGGCAAGACTATCCTTACCGGCGCGGAAGAGTTGCGTGTCAAGGAAAGCGATCGCATTCAGGCAATGGTAGACGGCTTGGTGACGCTGGGTGTTGAGGCAACAGCCACCCCTGACGGAGCGGTCATCATAGGTGGCGAGCTGGGTGGAGGGGAGATTGAAAGTCATGACGACCATCGTATAGCCATGTCATTTGTGGTGGCAGGCTTGCGCGCCGGAGCGCCTTTGACAATCAATGACTGCGATAATGTGGCAACCTCTTTTCCCGGCTTTGTTGAAATGGCTTGTGCAGCCGGTATCTGCGTCATCGCGGAAGACGGTTTGTGAATCAGGTTCCGGTTGTAACCCTTGATGGCCCAGGGGGGTCGGGCAAAGGTACTGTTGCCCGTTTTGTTGCCCGCCGTATGGGTTTTCACCTTCTGGACAGTGGGGCTCTTTATCGTCTGGTGGCTTTATCTGCCCGGAATAAGGGTGTTGCGCTGGACAACGAGCAGGCATTGGCGGCATTGGCATTGGCGCTGGATGTTGTGTTCCCGGTTTCAGCCCCTGAAAAAGTGCTGCTTGACGGTCTTGATGTAAGTGCTGATATCAGAACCGAAAAAACCGGCGCATCTGCTTCTGAAGTGGCAGCCCTGAAGTCCGTGAGGGAGGCTTTGCTGGAACGGCAAAAATCTTTCAGGCAGTTGCCGGGTCTGGTTGCAGACGGTCGAGATATGGGGACGGTTGTTTTCCCCGATGCTGTTCTGAAAATCTACTTGACGGCCACTGCTGAAGAGCGTGCCGAAAGGCGCTATAAGCAGTTGATAAATAAGGGTGAAAATGTTAATCTTCGCGCCCTTCTTGAAGACATCAGGCTTCGTGACGAGCGGGATATGAACCGTTCTGTTGCGCCACTCAGGGCGGCTGAAGATGCTTTGGTCATAGACAGCACGCAAATGACGATTCAGGAGGTGGTTAATGCAGTGCTTGCTGCAGCAACCGAAAAAGGGTTGCAAACCGGAGCCTGAAAGTTCCTTCTTTCCTCGATGATCGATAACTTTCCTGCTGCAGGGTTTGTAAACCAAAAACCGGAATGACTTATTCCTTTCCAGCGTTGGATGAGCAATTCCATTAAATGAATAAACCCCGTACAAGCTGGTGTGCGGAGAATGATTACAGGTGTCCTTATGAGCGAAAGTTTCGCTGAACTCTTTGAAGAAAGTCTTAAAACCGTTGAAATGACCCCCGGAGCGATTGTTACCGGTGTTGTTATCGATATTGATAATGACTGGGTGACTGTTCACGCTGGTCTGAAGTCTGAAGGTGTTATACCCCGCAGCCAGTTTCTGGACGACAACGGTGAATGTAACCTTAATGTTGGTGATGAAGTTCAGGTTACATTGGAAACCGTGGAAGATGGTATGGGTGAAACCCGGCTGTCTCGTGAAAAAGCGCGTCGGGCAGAAGCCTGGACGGTGCTGGAAAAAGCCAGTGAAAATGATGAAGTTGTAAAAGGGATTATCAACGGCAAGGTAAAAGGTGGTTTTACTGTCGATATTCAGGGTATTCGTGCATTCCTGCCCGGCTCTTTGGTAGATGTGCGCCCAGTCCGCGAAACGATTCACCTGGAAGGAAAAGAGCTGGAATTCAAAGTTATTAAACTCGATCAAAAGCGAAACAATATT
>JAGRJA010000371.1 GCA_020443005.1 Pseudomonadales bacterium | reverse complement strand
CAGTCTTTCGACGCAATCACCGGCATCAGGCGGCTGTCGAAAAAGGCCGTAAAACCGGCAAACAATTCGGGATACTTTGCCGCAACAGTTTTCACATAATGAATTACCAGCGGCAAATCATCCAGATAACCGTGTTTTTGATCCCGAAGTGACAAGCGTGCAAAGATACCCAGAACCTTGATATGCCTCTGAAGCCCCATCAAATCAAACCAGCGCACAAACTCCTGTTTTGAACCCGGGTTTATATACCCCTGCTGAAGGCTGGATTGATAAAACTCCTCCAGCCACTTCTCCACGCTTTGATCCGGCCAATACACATAACAATCACGGAGCAGTGAAACAAGATCATAGGTAAGTGGCCCATTTACTGCATCCTGAAAATCAATAATACCAAGCCTTGCACCCTCATTAACCATCAGGTTGCGGGAATGAAAATCTCGATGCACAAACACCTGCGGCTGGCTTTCAGCTGACACTGACAAAACCCCGAAAAGGTCTTCAATGAGCTTCAGTTCGTCCGTCTCCAGTTCAAGCCCAAGCAGCTTGCCCACAAACCATTCGGGAAACAAGGCCATTTCCTGTTTAAGTAACGAGGATGAATAGCATGGCAAGCCTGTTTCTCTCCTATTTATCCGTTGCATCGAGAGCAGGTCACGAAATGCCTGATGGTAATACCTGTCCACGGTTTCAGGCGTCAACAAGCCCAGCAACTGCTGACTGCCAACATCTTCCACCAGTAAAAACCCCCTCTCGAAATCAGCATCAAGCACTTCAGGAGCAAGAAGCCCATTGCGCCTTAACAAGCTGGAAATAGTCACAAACTCCCTGTTTTTTTCGGTTTCTGGAGGGGAGATGACCGCAAGCAACGATCGTCGACTATTTTGAACGCGAAAATAACGCCTGAAGCCGGCGTCTCCACCAAGAGGTTCGAGTTCCAATCGGGTTCCTTGCAGGGTTTCAAGCGATGGCCGGGATGCCACCCATTCATACAAATTATCCAGCATACCAGAGGAGGCCTTTTAACCAGTGTTTACAGTGAATTTTTACCGACATCCGTTAAAAAGATAAAGTACAATGTCAGCCCATTGAAGATACCGGATTTGACTGGCAAAGTCCGCAAACAAAGAGATTTAACTAATCAGGGGTTGTTCTTGTCCATCTACCATTTTTCCAGATACGCTTTGGGCTGTCCTGCTTTCAGCAAAAGGTTTTTGTTCATCAGTCTGGTCTCCTGTTTTTCAGGGCTTTCTTTTGCTGACACCATTAGCGAGACATCAAAAACACATTGGGTATGTGAGAGTGATGGCAGTGGCAAGGGATGGCAGTGCCAAAACCTGGCGCCGGAACCCAAAACCCGCGACAAGGCACAACTGACACTCAGCCCCAAAAAACTGGTTGAGCAAACATCCCCCTTATCCGCCGCTTCTCCCCACACCGGCAAGCAGGCCTCCAAAAAAGGCATTCTTCAGGACTGGTACCCGGGCAGCCATAACCAAAATTCAGAAGATTGTTGCAACGGCAGCTATCTCGCGCCAATACGCACTGATGCCGACGCCGACAAAGCACCACAGGATGCTGAAATAAAATTATCAGCTGAAGAAACATTGTCTGAAAACAGCGTGACCACGCTCAATGGAAATGTCGTAATGACTCAGGGTTATCGACAACTTAACAGTGACCGCGTGGTATTTGACGAAACCGGGGAAACCATCGATGTTGAAGGCGCAGTTGTTTTTCGTGAGCCGAATCTTCTGGTCACCGGCAACCAGGCAGAGATCGACCTGGCATCAGGTCAGGTTGCTATCCGTCATGCTGAATTCCTGCTGCATGACGCTCATTTGCGGGGTCAGGCCTCATCGATCAACCGGGAGGAAGGCGTCATTATCCTTGACGATGTTTCGGCCACCTATTGCGAGCCACTCGACAACACCTGGAGCATTCGCAGCAAGTCAATGAAACTCGACGCCGAAGCAGGGACTGGAGAAGCTCGTGATGTAAAACTTTATATCAAGAATGTCCCCGTGGCCTACTCGCCGTACCTGAGCTTCCCGATTGATGACAGAAGAAAATCCGGCTTCCTGACACCGTCAATCAGCAGCAGCGATGACGGTCTTGACATCACACTACCCTATTACTTCAACCTTGCTCCCAATTACGATGCCACACTGATTTCCCGGCTTATTCAGGACAGAGGCTTCCTGCTTGGTGGTGAGTTCAGACACCTCTCGCGTTATTCTGACGCAAGCCTGTCGGCATCTTTTTTGCCCAATGATGACGATACCGGCACTGATCGCTGGCTTGTTAACACACGACAAAAAGGCGGTGCTTCCAGCCCCTGGTACACGGAGGTCAACTACACCCGTGTCAGTGACGACGATTATTTCCGCGATCTCAGCAACAGCGGCCTGAAAGTTAACAGCGCCACTCATCTGCTAGAAAAAGCCGGCGCCGGGCTCATAACTGATCACTGGCATTTCAGTGGCAAGCTTGAAGCCTATCAAACTATCGATAAAACAAGCCCCGACCCCTACTACCAACTCCCTGCCCTGCTGGCGGAAGGTAGCTATGACTTACCCTGGAACATGCAAGTGGACTTGATCAACGAGTTGGTTGCCTTCGAACATCGTGATGACAAGCTCAACACAACCGGCGAGCGTGCCCGGCTTGAATATGCCCTGCAAAGAAGATTTGACAGCGCGGCTTTCTTTATCACACCGGCCGTCAAGATTCGGCACATTGAACAAAACCTCGATCTGGTTCCTGCCTCACCCACAACCGGCTCACATGCCTCCGTCACCGTTCCCTCTTTCACACTGGACAGCGGGCTGTTCTTTGAACGCGAAAGCAATCTCTTCAGCCAAAATGGCATTCAGACTTTCGAGCCTCGACTTTTTTACTATTACGCAGATTATGAAAACCAGAATAACCTGCACCTGTTCGACACCGACGACATGACATTCAGCTATGCACAGCTGTTCCGGGATTACCGCTTCAGCGGTGGTGACCGGATTGGTGATGCCAACCAGCTATCGCTCGGTTTGACAACCCGTTATATCGACTCAACAACGGGCCGACAAAAAATGCGTTTCAGTATTGGCCAGATCTATTATTTCGAAGATCGTAATATTACCAGTACTGTTTTGCCCGCTGCCCCGACTTACAACGAAACCAGAGACCAATCATCCATAGCCAGTGAACTCGAGATTGCCATCAATCATGCCTGGCAAATCAACAGCGAACTCATCTGGAATGACGACATCAACCAGATCGACAAGGGCAGTGTGGGCCTGCACTTCAACGATGGTGACAACCATCTTGCCAATGCCAGTTATCGCTATATCAACTACAGCAAAACTCCCAGACTGGGGCTGAATGGGCTACCCCTTGCGCCACTTGAACTGGTGGAAAGAAGCATCGAACAGGTAGACCTTTCCAGTTTCTGGGGTGTCGACCAACAATGGAGCCTGATCGGGAAGTTCAATTACGACCTCACTAACAGCCGCGAACTGGAAACCATTGCAGGCATGCAATATAACGATTGCTGTTGGCGCGTACGGCTAATTTACAGAAAGTGGGTCGACAACCCCTTCGGAATCGACGACATCAAACAACAACAGGAAGATAGTGGCGTATTTCTCGAGTTTCAGTTAACGGGGCTTGGGGAAATTGGTGAAAAAATCGGCGATATACTCGATGACAGCATACAGGGTTTTGAGGAAACAAATGGCAACTAGACTTTTTGCGACACTTCAAACGGCACTGTCTTGCTTGATGCTGGCAGTATGGCTACATCATATCGTTCCGGTGCATGCCGAAGTCATCCCCATCGACAGGGTTGTCGCCGTTGTCGATGACGATGTCATCATGGAGAGCGAACTCAATCAAAAAACCGGCGAAGTTCTATTCAGGCTTAAACAGAACAACACCGCCGTGCCACCTGAACAAATACTCAGGGAACAAGTGCTTAACAAAATGATTGTTGACAGTATCCAACTGCAAAAAGCCGAACAGGGCGGCATAAAAATTTCGCAGGCCGAACTTGAACAAACCATTACGCGCATCGCCGCCCAAAACAGAATGTCTCCACAGGAGTTTATTGATTTCGCGGCAGCCAGCGGACTGGACCCGGATTCGATTGTTGAAGGCATTCGCCGGGACATCATCCTGCAACAGTTACAACGCATTATTATCGACAAAAAAATTGAAATCACAGAAAGGGAAATCGATGAT
>JAGRJA010000370.1 GCA_020443005.1 Pseudomonadales bacterium | reverse complement strand
TTTACCCTGGCCCAGAAAATGGTCGGTCGCGCATGTGGTGTTGAAGGTATTCACCCCGGCACTTATTGCGAGCCCAAAATGACAACTGTTGGCTCCCAGGATACAACCGGGCCTATGACAAGAGATGAGCTGAAAGATCTCGCCTGCCTGGGTTTCTCGGCTGACCTTGTAATGCAGTCTTTCTGTCATACCGCCGCTTACCCCAAACCGGTTGACATAGACACACAACACACACTGCCCGATTTTATTATGAACCGTAGCGGTGTGAGTCTTCGCCCGGGTGATGGCGTCATCCACAGTTGGCTTAACCGTATGTTATTACCCGACACCGTGGGAACAGGTGGCGACAGCCACACCCGCTTCCCCATCGGTATTTCCTTCCCTGCCGGCTCGGGCCTCGTAGCTTTTGCCGCTGCAACAGGTGTCATGCCTCTCGACATGCCCGAGTCTGTACTGGTGAGATTCAGCGGCAAAATGCAGCCCGGCATCACTCTCCGCGACCTGGTTAACGCCATTCCCTTGTATGCCATAAAACAGGGTTTGCTCACCGTCGCCAAAGAAGGCAAGAAAAATATTTTCTCCGGCCGGATCCTTGAAGTTGAAGGGTTGCCTGACCTGAAGGTCGAGCAGGCATTCGAAATATCGGACGCTTCTGCTGAACGTTCCGCTGCCGGCTGTACAATCAAGCTGGACAAGGCACCGATCATTGAATACCTCACATCCAATATTACCTTGCTGCGCTGGATGATCGAGCAAGGTTACGGAGACCCGCGCACGCTGGAACGCCGTGCACAAAACATGGAAGCCTGGCTGGAAAAGCCGGAGCTTCTGGAAGCCGATGCCGATGCCGAATACGCCGCCATCATCGATATCAATCTTGATGAGATCCGTGAGCCGATACTGGCCTGCCCCAATGATCCCGATGATGTCAAAGTGCTGTCAGAAGTCGCCGGCACCAACATCGACGAGGTTTTTATCGGTTCCTGCATGACCAATATTGGTCATTTCCGTGCAGCCGGCAAATTGCTACAGACAACCCCTGATGCATTGTCCACCCGATTATGGATTGCCCCACCCACCAAGATGGATCAACACCAGCTCTCCGAAGAGGGCTACTACAACATCTTTGGTGTAAAAGGTGCGCGTACAGAAATGCCGGGGTGTTCGCTGTGCATGGGTAATCAGGCGCGAGTCGCAGCCAACTCAACGGTCGTTTCAACTTCAACGCGAAACTTCCCTAACCGTCTGGGGCAAGGGGCCAATGTTTATCTCTCCTCAGCAGAATTGGCAGCAGTCGCCGCTATTATGGGCAAGCTGCCAACACCTGCTGAATACCTTGAATACGCCTCGAAGATCGATAGCATGTCAGACGAAATCTATCGCTACCTGAATTTCAACGAAATCCAGGATTTTCAGGAGCGGGCAGAAGAAGGTAAACGCATAGCGGCAACCAATATTGTCGAACTTGCCAGTTAAGCGTTTTCGGGAAATTCACCAAAAACAAAAAGCCTCGATAATCGGGGCTTTTTTCTGCTTTTCCAGCTATTGCTCAAAATAACGGGCAAACCCTTCTGGAGCCAACACAAGTTTTTTTGCCTGAAAATCAAAACACAGCATCGCGGTTTTCGCCTCGGCCACCAAACGACCGGATTTTTTCTCCGTCACCCGGTAAACAAGATCGCAGCCATAACGACCAAAGTCACTGGCAGCCACTTCGATGCGCAACACTTCACCGTAATACGCCTCACTCCTGAAATTCACAGCCAGATCAGCATTAATCATGGTAAAACCGTTTACCTGACAATCTTTATCAAGGACAGTAGCAAGGTAACGGATTCTTGCCTCATTCAAGCAGGATACCAGTGAGTCATTACCCAGATGATCTCCCCTGTTAATGAACGCTACAGGTATAACCATGTCTGTAGAAAAGGTAAATTTTTCAGGCAGTTTTATCTCAATTCTTGCCATATCACTAAACTCTCAAATTGAAAGCATTCACTTTCGCCTTAAATGACTTTAATGCATCAGCATCTGTTTTGTCGTTGTCATTCCCGTCTGCATTGTATGCCAAGGCATAAAACTCACTGGTAATTTCATCAAGCGCAGTGCCTGAATCGGGAAAAGCCTGTTTTACCCGATGGGCAAAAGCCAGAGGGCTTTCCCCCACCTGTCTTTGCATGCCTTTTTTTGCAATTCGTTTACAAAACTTCTGATACACCCTGATCACCGCTGGACGGGTTCTGTCAATCCCCTTCCAGTAAATATAGGCTGACAGCAAAATAAAGAACACACCGGCGAACAAGGCCGAGGCTATAGCGATTCTTTTCACCGAGTATTCACCAAGCAGGTTCGACAAAAACTTCTCCTGCAATTTGTTGTCGTAGCCCAGTACCCAGCGAGCCCATAAATAATTTACACGGTCTGCCTGCAAGCGCAATTCATTAATAAAGCCCAAACCCCGATAACTGTCCAGCGAAAAAGGTGATTCAAGTGGGCTGGTGCTTAAAAAACTGTCCCGGAAACCATCCAGGATTCGTTGTGGTGCAACTGCAGCTGTCGGATCGATTCTGACCCAGCCTTTATCCTCCAGCCAGACCTCAACCCATGCATGAGCATCATACTGATGCACCAACAGATAGCCTTCATAAGGGTTAATCTCACCACCTTGATAACCGGCGATAACCCTGGCAGGAATACCAGCAGCTCTCATCATGAAAGCAAAACTGCTGGCAAAATGTTCGCAAAATCCTTTTTTCGTATTAAAGAGAAAATCATCAACACTGTGCTGGCCAAGAAGGGGCGGCTTCAAGGTATAGAAAAAATCCTGATGGAACATATTCAATACAGCTTTGATGTAAGCATCATCATCCGGAACCTGTTCTCGCAACGACTGTACATATGAGCGGGTTTTGGGATTGGCGTTCTCTGGCAGCGCTGTTTCAATATAGATGCGCCGTGCATCCATTTCCGGCTCAAGTGCTATTACACGAAACGACTGAACCTTGTATTTGAACCGGGCATTGATTGGGCTGTCCTTCATCAGACGAAAATCCGATGTCAAGCCAACATGGGCTGTTTGCGGGATCGGGGTTGCCAAGGCAAACAGCCAGTAGCGATAGGATGGCTCCAGAATAATTTCATAATCGGCATACATTTCTCCACGCTTGATGCGATCCGGCATGAACCCGGATCTGGAACCGGCCCAGATAATCTGCTCATCCACATGACCTGTCGAATATTGTTCCCAGGTCAACCCGTCAAAGTGGTTCAACACCAGCCCTCTCCAATACAACTCGTCATTGGAGGGTATATCGCCATTGAAGGTAACCCGAAATGCAACTTCTTTTGATTGTGTCAGGTTATTAATATCGCCAGGACGCAGCGTGTCACTCATACCGGTCTTGCTTTTATCACTCTGCAAGGGAACTGACCACAAGGATCCCAGCCGGGGAAAAACCAGAAACATAACAATCATCAGAGGTATGGATTGCAGCAACATGGATGAAGACAGCTTGACTAATTGAAGCGTATTTCCGAAATTATCCTTGTCGGAATCGGGGCTCCGATAAAAAGAAATATAAACAACGAGTATCAGACTGAGCACAATAAAAACATAAAGCGCCGAAAAGATACTTTGGCTAAACAAAAAAACCGTCATCAGGATGAAGATCGAAACAAACACCCAGACGAGAGCATCCCTTTTGTAATACATCTCCAGCAATTTCAACGATGACAAACCCAGCAGCACGGCAATCAGGGAATCCAGTGCAAAAACCTGCCTGAAGGAGAGAACGATACCGCTGACAAAAATGAGCAAAAGACCGGCTTTTTGCCATTTCAGTGGAAACACAAAGCGTCCCGAATAAACACCGTACCGCCAGAACAGTGCCGCGCCATAAAAACAGGGAAGCCACAATGGCAGACGCCCGAGGTGCGGCAAAATCAATAAAAGCTGAACAATAAAAAGACACCACAGACTCTGACGGGATAGCTGAAAAACCGGTGTCACGCTTCTGCTCCGAACAAGGCCAGCGCCCTCAGAATGTCAGCTTGATGTTCTCGCCCCTTATCGGGCAGCTTCTCAAAACCCGGCAACCTGACGCCATAAACCTCACCGCGATTTTCTGCCTCAAGCACCCAGTAACAAATGGCTGACAACTTGTCTTCAACCCCTATCAAAGGCATCTTGTCCCAATCAAAAAACAATTGCCTGTCTACAAATTGGCTGTAATCCTTGACATGCAAACCACGCCCCTTGGCGTACTGTTTCCATGCAAGATGTCGTAGGGGCGCTCCGGCAAAATAATCCTTTAGACTGTTAAATTCTTCG
>JAGRJA010000369.1 GCA_020443005.1 Pseudomonadales bacterium | reverse complement strand
GTAGCCATAGGCCTGGATGTAGTTTTTGAGGTTGATACTGGCACTCAGTTTTACCGGCTTCCGATCACCTAGAAAGAGAATGCGATCGGTATCCGCATCCACATAAAACACATCGGACTGGTTCTCTCTGAAGATTTCCTGGGCAGCGATCGACATCCACTTTGTACCACCTGTAACATTAAGCGCAATTTCTGTCTTATCGTAACGACAAAGAAGATCCATAATTTTTAGCTGCATGGCAGAAAAATCATCGGCAGACTCAATCGGAATTTCTTCAACCTGAATACCCCTTGGCTCAATAACTGACTTCAGCGAATCTGCCCTATGTTCCATCTGTGGTGTTACCAGTAAAATCACCTTTTCAGGCTTCATTGCTTCATCAAGCAATGGCAGTATAGTGGGAGCTGCCTGGGCAGAAACCATGCAGACATGCGCCAAATATTTATGCATTTTTTACCCACTCCTCTTCAAGCCATTGGTAGTGCCCAAGACCAAATGCTGCTTCCTTTCCTGCATGCAGCCATTGCCCAAGATAGGCATACCTAAGCAATACAGGGGGAACATCTCGCATTAACCAGTGCCCGGTGACACCCCCCAGATGCATAGCCTGATCTTGACGACCCGAATAACGCACCCACTCCTTCCAACGCAGATGCTTTTCATCTTTCACAAGGTCAGACATTTGATGCAGGGTTTTTGCTCGATCAGGGTCGATTGCAAAACCACCATCTCCAGCGCAATGAAACTGGGTGAAAAGTGATATACGGCGAATCAGCTGCTTCCAGAAGGTTGTAGCAGATATCTCTTTTGGTCCAAGTGCTTTCTTTTTTATCTCAATACGAAGCGGGGTTAAAAAGTTTAAATGTAAATCTTGTGGCGTATTATAAGCAGGGATTTTTACAAACGCCTGGTGCTCTAGAAGATTTTCGACGCCTTCTCCATAGAGCAGCTTTGCTTGCCCTGCTTCATCCAGCAGTTCAAGCTTTTTCAACTCAGCTGTGCTGCGTGTGGAGGTAACCCCTTTTGCCAAAGCCCGTTGCCATGCCAGCGTAATCAAGGGTAAATGTTCAAGCGCGTTTCCTGCCAGAACCATATTAAAAGCAAGCGATTCACCTTGCCGCAGGATTTGCTTACCCGTATAGATCGCTTCTACCACATAGGGTACGGGTATCTGCTGTATTGAACGCGCAAAAAGGCCTTCCGGTTTTGGAAGTTCATGTGGCGCAAAAACCTGCGGAAACGGGCACTGGTTCAACAGCGGGCAACATGTACACTCTTTCGTCCTTGTCATACAACTGAGATGCCGAAAGGCATGACCAAAAGCCCCGCGTAAAGTTGAGCCTGCGTATTCAGTCAACCTGACAGGTTCATTCATTGCAAATGTGAAACGATAACGCGCCAAAGAAATCATCATCTCGTATCACTCTTTCAGTGCCGTTAGTCGCTTTTTCCATTTGTCATTTTTTTTAGGGTTGATGCCAAGATGCTCAAGCAGCTCCAGCACTGCTTCAAGTGCGGCTTCCTTGTCTGTTTGCTGCCAATCAACCGCTGCCCCAACCAGCTTTCGAACATCATCGGCAAGCTGGCAACCCGGCCCTTTGCCTCTGTCTTCACCGCTGTTGGCTCGCTCCCGCAATTCCGCGATTTGCCGCATTTCGCTGCTCATTGCAGCAAGAGCTGCCACTCGCTCAGCTTCAGCCCTGGCTTCTGCTTCGCGTTTGTCGCGCTCTTCTTTTTCTTTTGCCTGTTGTTCTGCCAGCATCTTTTGTTGCTGTGCATGGCGATCTGCATCTTGCTTGAGTCGGCTATACGATGGTTCGGCCATCTCACGAATAAATGCCATGGTTTCGGGTAATGCCTGCTCTCCCAACTCAACCAGCACCCAACCGAAGGGCATGAGGTTTTGGGTATCACCTACATTGCTTGCAGCCAAACGAACCTCTGTTGTTTTATCCCTGAAGTCTGGCTGTTGTGGTCTTGGACGCATGATACGGATGCTTCGGACTCCATTTAGCGTTTTATCTTCTGCGCCACCATGTTTTCCGAGGCGCAACAAAAACACGGTGTTGCTATCCAGCGCTCTTTTTAATTCTCCGGTTAGTAATGTCCTCAGTTTTTCTGACCAGATCGATTCGGAGTTGTTGGTATGGCTGTAGCCCTGACGCCGGAGAAATTCCAATTCTTTTTCCAATTTTGGCCGGTAATAACGATTGCAGGCTGCTGCGACAGCTTCCAGATCATCAGGCAGCTGAAGTTTCTTCCGTGCATTTTTTTCTGCGAATGTCCTGTCTACTAACGCCATGTCACACACAAAGCTTCTGCTACGCCAAGGCGCTATACACTCCAGCATCACAGGCATTTTGTTGACCTCTTGTCCTTCTCTGGGCATACGCTTGCGACTGGCAGCAAACAGCACTTCGGTAGCATTAAGGTTATCCGCGTGGTGATAGCTTGAATCGCTGAATTTAAGCAGGCGCATGGGGTCTTCATCCACTCTCTGGTAATCAAGCAATTCTTTCTGTAGGGCAGCCGAATTTATTACCCCGCTTACTGTTTGCGACAGCGATTTGTCTTTGTTGACTTCATCAAGAATAGCGGTGCGAATTGCACCCTTAATTCCACTACCGGTAATAACGGGTAAGCTATCAAATGGGTTATAAAATGTGCGCTGAATCTCCAGTTTGTTGCTGGCTTGTTGTTTTGTTTTTCCAATCCTGCTGGCGTAAATACCCTGCACACCACTGGCAACCGGTATAAGGTGTTCTGAATAATTTTTTAATTTATCTTTTTGTTTGTTTATTTCTGTCTGGATTGACATCAGCGCCCTGTCACCGGTTTCTGCCAGCTTTGCCAGATCCGCCATTAATTGGCTACCAAGCGCTTTGCTCATCTGCATTTCATCGAATACATACATTGTTCCATCATCGATGACATATTGCGTAGGGTAATAGTCTTCACCACAACCCATATGAACCGGCGATAGCGTAGTGATAAAACATTTTTCTTGCTGCAGAAAATTATTCATCAAAGGTAATCCTTATTTTGCAAATGCCACCGGTAATACCGGCGCATAACCTTGTTGCACGGTACTTTCAATCGCTTTCGATACGCCTGCCAACCCTTGACCGGCATATAACGCATCACCCACGCCAGCTGCAGGTGAAAGAATGGCACTCGCCTGTGCCAACATCACGGGGTTTTTAAAGGGGTTGCCACTATGTACAGCACTATCGCCATGCCGCCCAAAGCGCACGAAAGTCTTGTAGTAGCAGTGATCAGCGTGCCAATCGATGCCTTGAGGCGCACAGGGTGCCAATGTATACCAGGCATTAGCATTCTCAAGGCTTGGTGGGCTCCATTCAGAAAAATCAAGCACATCAAATTTACCCAGCCCACTTGAAGCCTCTTTACCAAAACCTTGCTGCCCCACTGCACTCAAAGCCTGTTTTGCCTGTTCTGCAGATATTCGAGCTTCATCCAGCACCACATAGACCGCCAGTTTCAGACTCGGGTGATACCAGGTAAGCAAGCGATCATAGGGTGCAAAACCTC
>JAGRJA010000368.1 GCA_020443005.1 Pseudomonadales bacterium | reverse complement strand
GGTCTTGACAAGAATTTATGTGAGAAGCACTGGAAGCTTCTGTTGCAAAACAGAGACAGTGTGATTTCAAAGGTTATCGAAGTTGAAGAGCGGGATTCTGACCGGGTTTCGGAGGATGCAGAGACACGGCTTTACGATGGTTTTTTTACCAAGGCTGATGAGGGTTTGTTTTCCAGAGTCAGGTCTGCAAATGAGCAGATGTTGTCAAGTGGTGTTTTGCATTTCAGCGATGATCGACTTCAGGAATTGCTTTTTCGCTATCGGGCGAGAAATTTTCCAGCCTCCCTTTCCGAGGATGAGAGGCGGGACTGGCAAAATTACCGGCGTAAGCGTTTAAGTGGTAATCACGCTGTTGATCTCATGACGCCTGAAGAATATGACAGTAGAATAGAGTCACTGATGACTGAAAGTAAAACGGATGCAACCAGGCAGGGTATTTTGCGTGCCCTGCAGGAATGGAAGGCGCAACTGCTTCAGACTGTCTGAAAAAACAGCAAGGCATTTGTGTGCCAAAAATGAATAAATTTCGAGGCCGGAATTACAATTATGGATTTTCGTGGTAGTCATATCCTGTCGGTAGACCAGTTTGACCGTGATGACATTGAGCGTATTTTTACTGTTGCTGACAAGATGGAGCCTTACGCCCAGCGCAAAAAAGTAACGCGTGTTCTCGATGGTGCGATTCTCGGGAATATGTTTTTTGAGGCCAGTACCAGAACGCGCGTCAGTTTTGGTTGTGCCTTCAATTTGCTCGGAGGAGCGGTTCGGGAGACCACAGGTTTTGAGCACTCTGCGCTAGCCAAAGGCGAATCGCTTTACGATACCGCGCGAGTGTTGTCGGGTTATAGTGATGTTATCTGTATGCGCCATCCCCAATCCGGTTCGGTGGCTGAGTTTGCTTCGGCCAGCAGGGTGCCGGTTATTAATGGGGGTGACGGCATTAATGAACACCCCAGCCAGGCATTACTGGATTTGTACACGATTCGAAAGGAAGTGGTGGCAAAAGGCCGGGGTATTGACGGTCTGCGTATTGCGATGATCGGTGATCTCAAGTACGGAAGAACAGTCCACTCGCTCTGTAAATTGTTGACCCTGTTTAAAGGTGTGCATGTGACACTGGTTTCACCGGCTGAGCTTGAAATGCCTTACGGGCTGGTTGAGCAAATGCGGGAAAGAGATTTTTCGGTGACAGTGACTGACAAGCTGGAGGAAAGCATCCGTCATGTTGACATTGCCTATTCAACGCGTATTCAGGAAGAGCGTTTTGGCAGTAAGGCAGAAGCTGATTTGTATCGTGGCAAGTTTCGCCTGAACCAAAGTATTTATACTGAAAACTGTGAGCCCAATACGGTAATTATGCACCCCTTGCCAAGAGATTCGCGTGCAGATGCAAATGAGCTGGACAGCGATCTGAATGAAAACCCCAACCTTGCCATTTTTCGTCAGGCTGATAACGGTGTGTTGGTGCGTATGGCCCTGTTTTCACTTATTCTGGATGTGGTTGATCAGGTCGACAAGCATGCAAGAGATGTGAACTGGTATCGTCACGGACGATAGGCTATAGCGGTTTTTCCATCACATTGCCAAATACTTTGCTGCTGCAGAACAACTTGCCGTTTAGCCGTTTAAGGTTTCTCAATCGTTTCTCTGAGTTGTTTCAGGCTCGATGCATTTGCTTCAAACACACCAAATTCGGTAATCAGACCCGAAACAAGGTGTGCCGGAGTGACATCAAATGCGAAGTTTGCCACCGGGCTGCCGGGTGGCGTTACCCGGACTTTCTCGAGATCGTTATGCGCTGTTGTGCCCTGTATGAAAGTGATTTCTTCCGGGCTTCGCTGCTCAATGGGGATTTCCAGAATACCATCATTTACCTGCCAGTCTATGGTAGATGTCGGTAAGGCTGTATAGAAAGGCACCTTGTTGGCAGTAGCGGCGAGCGCTTTCAGGTAAGTCCCTATCTTGTTGCAAACATCACCTCTGGCTGTGGTCCGATCAGAGCCTACAATACAAAGGTCGACCATCCCGTGTTGCATCAGATGACCTCCTGTATTGTCAGTGACATAGGTATGAGGTACCCCTTGCTGACCCAGTTCCCAGGCAGTAATTGCCCCCTGATTGCGAGGCCGTGTTTCATCAACCCAGACATGAACCGGAATGTTGTTGAGGTGAGCCTTGTAGATCGGTGCGGTGGCTGTACCCCAATCGACAGTTGCCAGCCAACCGGCGTTACAGTGGGTAAGTATATTGACTGTTTTATCCTTGCCTGTTTTCTCTTCGTGGATCCGGCGGATAATTTCCAGGCCAAAATCCCCGATCTTTTCGCAGGTATCCATATCGTGCTGAAGCATCGAGCAGGCTTCAGTCAGCGCAATACTTGCAACATCCTTTCTATGATGAGGCTTTATGATGGCGCGAATTCTGTCCACCGCCCATTTCAGGTTGATGGCGGTGGGCCGCGTGCGGAGAAGTCTTGTCGCCGCGGCCTCTTCATTTTCGAATGAGGGGTTTTCCTTTAATGTCATTGCCAGCCCGAAAGCAGCCGTGATACCAATTAAGGGTGCTCCCCGAACTTCCATGTGCTCTATAGCCCTTGCGAAGTCCTCAAGGGACGATAGGATTTTGGTTTTGAATTCATAAGGCAGACGGGTCTGGTCGATAATGGTTATACGGTTTTGTTCGTCAAGCCATATAGATTGATGCGGGGTTCCATGGACTTGCATTAGTGGGTACCGTCTGTGTAGGGCTGAGAGCCGGTTTGAATAGAGGAAGGTACTGTCAGAGTATGATCCGGGGTTTCTGTTTCCTGATTGTTGTTTTTCAGGCTGTCGTCGTTATTGCTGTCGTCCGTTTTGTTTTCAGTCATGGTGTTTTCAGTGTTGTCCTCCGGTTTGTTCATCGGTACGCATTTCAGATGTAATTTTACCTTTTCTGTTTTTCGTCCATATCTGAAAGTAAATGAGTCGGCTTGCCCTGATCCGATGATGATTTCTTTTGCGTTGTAGGTTTGAGGCCCGCTTCTGTACTGAGCGTCGCATAGCGCGTCCTTTTCGGAGTGATTGATCACATTGAGGGTGATTTTGATGGATGTGGCTCTTACATAGTATTTGATGTTGAGGCCATTGAATTCGGGTTCAACACTGTGTAAGGGAACATCAAACGAGGCCCGGGAAGTCTGGGTTAGCAGCGCCAGTGCAAAAAACAGGAACAGTGAAGCTGTTAACTCGG
>JAGRJA010000367.1 GCA_020443005.1 Pseudomonadales bacterium | reverse complement strand
GGCAACGACAACACATCGAAGTTGATATAACGACCAATTTGTTCTTCGTGGTAACTGAAGGCCTGGTCGAAATATTTGCGCTGCTTGTCGTCAAGTGAAACCAGCGCATATTCACCAAGGCTTTCCGGCAATTCATCCCATAGCTCAATCAGGTCCTCTGCATCAAGTATACCGATAAGCTCTACAAGCTCATCCGAGCTCATACCATCAATGAGGCTTTCCCGCGCATCGGCATGCATTTCGAGCAGAATGTCTTTCTGCTTTGTGACTGGCAGATATTTCCAGACCCGCAAACGCGTTTCGTAGGGGAGCGCCTCCATCACCAGTGCAGATTCATCTGAAGTATAGTCAGAGAAGTGAAGCAAGAGTTTTTTCTCAACAGATTCGAGATTCTGGCTATCGGCTGTATCCAGTGCTTCGACGATATCCTCAATCAACTCTTTTACATCTTCCGACATGGCACAACCTCAAATCAGGGTATAAATCCCTTGCGACACAGCCTTAACAGAGTGCCACATCTCACCCTATTTAGCCATTATTGCTTAACGGTATCGGGTATAAGCATCGTGTGTGGAATCGGCATAAAAGCCATAATGATCCAACATTTCCGGGGTAGTGACTGACTGGTTTTTGACTGATGAAGCGGCCCGTATATTCACGCGCGATCTGACGGATACAACAAAAAAATTGACCCCGTAATCTGGAATCTAATTCAATAGCGAGAGAATATCATGGAGGTCATGCCCTCTGTATTGAAAGAACCTGACGATAACGGCTTTTTCTTTTGGGTCAAGGCTTTTTGCCCCTGGTATTTTTGTGAATGGATACTTCCGGTGCATTTGCCTTTCAAGGTTTGCCTGCCAATCGATGCCCAATGTTTCTTCGACGCTTGAAACGACTGATGCTTTCACACCTTTCTGTTCAAGCTCGTAGGCTATGCGTTTAAACCCGTACCCTTTTTCGGACTGGCTTCGCAAATAACACTCACAAAAACGGGTATCACTTAACCAACCTTTCTCTGATAGCCCATCGAGAACAGATTCTACGGCTGACTCCAGGCTTTCACCTTCAACATATTCACAGCTGTTTTTGAATTTTTTAAGCGCTTTTCTGTAGAGTTCTGAACGCGAATACTCTCTTCGGCCCAGAAGATAAAGGCAATACTGCTCTATCGATTTACCCTTCGACACTCTTTTTGTTGTAGTTTTATCTGCTTCCAAAACAACTCTGCCTCAGGGAAACGCCCGCCCTTCTGAACTATGTCTCATCAGGGCGGGAGTTCATGGGGAAAAGTTAATGTTTGCGAGCCTTACTCGCCACTTTCAACCAGCGCGATTTCAGCTTCACGCCTTTTCGCTTTGGGTAACAGTTGTTCCCTTACCTGTGCTTCTATCGAATCTGCAATTTCGGGGTTGTCTTTCAGGTATTGGCATGCGTTGGCCTTTCCCTGCCCTATCTTGTCGCCGTTACAGGAGTACCAGGCACCGGATTTTTCTATCGCCCCGATTTTGACGCCCAGATCAACCAGTTCGCCTGTACGGTTTATGCCTTCACCGTAGAGTATTTCAAACTCTGCCTGTTTAAAGGGCGGCGATACCTTGTTTTTTACGATTTTACAGCGTGTCTCGTTGCCAACGATTTCATCGCCGTTCTTGACAGCACCGGTACGACGAATATCAATACGCACTGACGAATAGAATTTCAGGGCATTACCGCCGGTAGTGGTTTCCGGGTTACCAAACATGACACCGATTTTCATACGAATCTGGTTAATGAAAATAACCAGGCAATTGGCATTCTTGATATTACCTGTCAGCTTGCGCATGGCTTGCGACAGCAGTCTCGCCTGCACGCCAACCGAGTGGTCACCCATTTCCCCTTCAATTTCGGACTTGGGTACAAGCGCTGCTACAGAGTCAACAACAACCACACCAACAGCATTGGAGCGAACCAGCATATCGGTGATTTCGAGAGCCTGTTCGCCGGTATCGGGCTGGGAAACCAGCAGCTCATCGATATTGACACCCAGTTTCTCGGCATACATGGGGTCAAGCGCATGTTCGGCATCGACAAAGGCGCAGGCCAGGCCCATTTTTTGTGCCTGGGCAATCACAGACAGCGTCAGCGTCGTTTTACCGGAAGACTCCGGGCCATAAATTTCAACAATTCGCCCCTGAGGCAAGCCACCCAGACCCAACGCGATATCAAGCCCTAGCGAGCCGGTTGAAATACTGGGAATCTGGACAATCTCATTGTCGCCCAGTCGCATGATAGAGCCTTTACCAAATTGTCGCTCGATTTGGCTCAATGCTGCACTCAGTGCCTTTTCCTTGTTCTGATCCATTTGACTTCACCTTTCGTCTTTAACTG
>JAGRJA010000366.1 GCA_020443005.1 Pseudomonadales bacterium | reverse complement strand
CCAGGATTGAACTGGCCGTAATATCGAAACCATATTTCGAAATCGGCATCGAATGTTCGTCTATCAGGATTAATGTTGGACAAGCGGTTCACACGAACACCCGTGTAGACCGCGTGTGAAAGATGAAAGACACTGCCGGAAAAACTGATCATGCCCACATGTTCGAAAGGGTCATAAATATCGGCGGGTATTTCGCTGGGCAACAACTGTGTCAAGGCAGAAATCAATGTCCTGTTCTGAAAAGTTGCCATCAGCAAAGGCTTTAACTCAGTGGCAGAATCGCTAAAGAAAACAGGGCCGCTTACACCTTCACTGGCTCGCTGCAATGAATTCACGGCAGTAAGCCCCGCCTTGATATCCTGCCGACCTGGCAACCTGGCTTCACCGGGCTGCGTGGCTGCAATCGCATTTAATTCACGACTGTATACTTCGAGCAAGACCTGCGTCGCATCATGGGCAAGTGCAAAAGGCCACGAAATATCGACGCCAGTTACCTGATGGTATTTTTCGTTAACTTGTTGCGCCCTCTCGTTTGCCATATCGAGAACAAATGGCACAGGCACAAGCAAGCCGTTTGTGTAGTAACCGAGCTTTTTCTCACGGGAAAGCGCTGAAAAACGCTGCGCAAAGGCAGGAGTAGCCAGTGCGCTCGGCAAAACCACCGTTTGCTGAAAACCCTTGTTTCTGAGTAACTTCACCAGAGCCTCAGCCTGCTCTGCGTCAACTGCCAGGAAAACAATATCCGGATGACTCGCCAGTAAATGCTCGTAAGCAGACTCCAGTGTCGAAGGATCCCCAAAATCTCCCAGCCTCAGCTCCTTCCAGTCAAGCCCTTCCTCTTCAGCCACATCGGCAAACCCTTGTAACCATGACCGATGGCCGGGATTGTCGGCGTCCGACCTGATAACCGTTGCCTTGAACTTGTTGAGTGCGTACACGGCATAACCAGCCATGAATCGACCTTGACGACGATCGGTACTGTGAATGGAAAACAGCCCGTTATCCACTGACATTAACTGGTCATCACTCGCCACCACTGACAACAAGGGAAGACCTGCCGATTGATAAATTGGCGCAACAGCCAGAGAAAGGGTGGCATCAACATGCCCGATAACAGCCAGTACATCCTCTCTGGCGGCAAGACTTTTTGCGATTTCTTCGGCGCGAGCCAGATCACCCTGATCATCAAAAACCAGAAGCTCCGGCATCCTTTTGCCTTCACCGAGAGATAAGCGGTTTTTCAGATAAAATGTGACCCCATCTTTTATCGCGCGATTGATATCCCGTGTTTCAGGACGGGTTGATAAAACCAGCGCAATACTCTGGTTCGCCTTTCGATTATGGTAATCGCCGGTTTGAAAAAGTGGCTTCAACAATGGCAGGGATAATTTAACAAGCACGAACAACAAAAGCACCAGGCTGAAATTTTGTAAAAACTTTTTCAAAATTGATGATCTCGCAAAACAGGTGCCAACTTGCAAACCAGACGCCCCGACATCCGGATGCTCTCTACACCCCGATTCAAATTGCCTGTTCTTCGTATGCCATTCTGAAAGAATGGTAGACCAGCGCCCCCGATTAAACAAGCAAAACGACAGCCCTCACCGTTACCAGTCACAATCCTGCTCGTAGCCGTAACGCAAAAGAAAATCATTCGCCAATGCTTTGAATCTGGCGCTATGCGCCGCCTTGAAATGATTTTTCCAGTCGCCAATCTGGCCCTTTCTGAATGAGTGAGACTTCTGATTGATAATTTTTTCAGCAAGACCGGAAACTTTATCCTCCGGACACCCGCAACCGAGATAGGACAGGATAGCAACAAGCTGCTGTTGTTGTTGCAAGCGGCTTCCTCCTCCGGATTCCCCAATCAGGTTTTCAAAGCGAACCGTCAGGCAATAGGGATGATCAAACCAGCCCAGCCAGTTTTGCAAACGCTTGTCGATGCTATTGAAACGCGGCAGCCCCTCGAAACCGTTGATCAACATCATCAATGCCTCGTCATCGTCAAAACCGTCAAGTACAGGGTGAAATGGATGATGTTGATAGCGACGAATATAAAACAACAGGGAAACCACATTGTCGCGAGGATCCCGTTGCATGTTAAGCACCCTGAAATCGTGTTCCATCAAAAAGTTGATAATGCGCTGATTGAAGGGCAAATGCGCCTTGCTGTATTGACCCGGCAAGGTCTTCTCGAGCGTTGCAAGCGCCTGTTCTCGATTGTTTTTACCCCAATGCACCTGTTTTGCCTGCGAATCGCTGAAGCCGGTCATATTAGCCAGCGTTGAAAGCAACAAGTGTGTACCATTTTTGGGCATGGCATTCACCAGCACTCGCGGCAACAGTGTCATTTGTATTTCTTCCTTCCTCTTCATCACTATTCCGTAAACGCAGCATTCATTTTCTAAAAAGCCGCAAGCCATTCACCCCTTAGCGGCGTATAATAAAAAGCTTACATTTTGTAAACCACCCGACCTTATGACTGGATTAACCCGCGTTATCACCATTTTCATGTTCATACTGATTGGCCTGCTGTTCGTTATCTTTGCCGGGTTCAGTTATCTGGGTTATCAATCACGCAACATGAACATGGGTTATCAACTGGTGAATGGCAAGCTGAAAGCCTGTCCACCAAAACCCAATTGCATCAATACAGATGCACCTTCTTCAGCCCAGGGCATCGAGCCGGTCAATTTGCAAGCGCTTCATATCGACAACTTGCAGCCCAAACTCATTGAAACGATTGAAAAGACCGGCGGTGCTATCGTTTATGCCACACCACAACATATCGCTGCCATTTATCAATCACGCCTCTTCGGCTTTGTTGACGATCTTGAAATCAGAATTGACAACAAGAGCCATCAGGTATTTTTTCGCTCTGCTTCACGGGTCGGTCATAATGATCTGCAGGCCAATCATAACCGTGTAAAAAACATCATTAAACAACTCTCGGCCAACAAGGCTGTACAGGAGTAAAAACCGTTACCCCTTTGTCAGATCGCCCCCCTGAGAGTGTTCACCGCAAACCCTTGCGATCAAAATCGCGTGAAGGCTCTCCTTTCCAGCAGCGTGGAATGACCGGCCAGTTCTCGGTGAGAAAATAGGCATAAGTGCCCAGCGGGAATTCCGGTGTAACGGTGAAGCGGCCGTTACATTCATCCAGATCACCTGCCCCGGCCTGAAAGACATAATCACCCGTAAAAGTACCGTCGTAATACCCGCCCGGCGTATTCTTGTCATAAGGGCGTTGCCCTTTGCGCAAACGCCATGAAGATGTTAACTCCCGAATGCCGGCATTTTCATCCAGAGCGTCAACAAAACCATATTTGGCATAAACTGGAAAACCGTCAGCAGCCCAGCCCACCAGCGGTGAATGCCTTGCCGGCAATAATGACAATTCTCTCAACAGTGCGGTTGGCATGCCATGATAATGGTAGGCACCTGTAGGCTGGACATGTGCATAATTATCATCAATACCGAGCGAAACCGCACCCGACAATGCTTCGTACTGCCATTGATCATTTCTGATACCTTTGTACCATTCGGCAGCAGCGGGATCAAAGGGTACGCCGTTG
>JAGRJA010000365.1 GCA_020443005.1 Pseudomonadales bacterium | reverse complement strand
GGCGACAGGCTACCACTGTCTTTGATGTGCTGTAGTGCTGCTTTCATTTGCTGCTGCCTGCCCTGATCGTAACGCTTCCACTTCGTCAAAGGTGCAAGCAACCTTGAAGCAATCTGCGGATTCTGTCTGTTGAGTGAAATCACCTGATCTGAAAGAAAGCGATACCCCTCGCCATCGGCCGCATGAAAATGAATGGCATTTTGCGAACAAAAAGCGCCTATCAGGGAACGAATCTTGTTCGGGTTTTTGGGATCATAAGCCTCGTGCTGCATCAGCTCTTTCACTTTTTGCAAAGTACCGGGCAAGCGACTCAAGGCCTGCATCATAAACCACTGGTTAACCACCAGGGATTCATTCTGCCAACGACGGTAAAACAACCTCAAGGCCTTGTCTCTGGCATTCACTATAAAATCAGCATCACAGTTAATCAGCGCCATCAGTGCTGCCACGCTGTCAGTCATATTCAGGGCTTTATTGAATTGTTCCAGACAAAGTTCGGCGACGGGTTTCTCATTCAGCAGCATCAAATAGGACAAGGCCGTGTTTTTCAGGCTGCGCTGTGCCATCGCTTCTGCTGTAGGCATATAAATTCCGGTTTCCATATTTGCCTGATACAGATGATGAAAGATCTCTTTCAATGCTACAGCCAATGCCTTTCTGACAAACAGCCGTACATGATGAATCGCCTCGACATCGATCGTATCTGAACACTCACCTATGTAGGCTTCGCTTGGCAATTCCAGCATCAGCGCCTGCATGGCCTTGTCGAGCGAACTGTCTTCGAGAACCATTTTGAAGGCATCAATCAAACGCGGATCGACTTGCAGTTCTTTCTGCTGGCGATAGTCTTCAATCAGACTTTTGATAACGCGCAAACTCAGTTGCTGGGAAGCTTCCCATCGATTGAAACCATCGTGATCCCGGCTCATCAGGAAAACGAGATCATCAAAACTGTAATTAAAATCCAGTTTGACCGGTGCTGAAAAATTCCTGAGGAGTGAGGGAACAGGTTTTTCACCAATATTTTCAAATACGAATTCCTGCTCGGTCTGCGTAACTTCAAGAACCCGGCTGGTATTGTCAGCCGTTTCTGTGTCAAGCTCCGAACCGGCAAGTTTCAAGGGCAAGGCACCACCCTCACCCAGCAAACCAATGGCGAAGGGTATGTGAAATGGCTGTTTTTCTGCGCATTCTGCGGTTGGCGGGCAGGACTGAGCGACTTTCAATGTATAGGTTGCCGCCTCTTTATTATAGTCGCCGGTCACTGTGAGCGTTGGCGTACCGGCCTGAGTATACCAGCGACGAAACTGAGTCAGATCCTTGCCGGAAGCGGCTTCCATACTGGAGACAAATTCTTCGATAGTGACAGCCTGTCCATCATAAGTGTCGAAATACAAATCAGAACCCTGACGAAAAACATCCTCTCCCAGCAGCGTGTGAATCATCCTGACAACTTCGGCACCTTTTTCGTAAACTGTCAGCGTATAGAAATTGGAAATTTCCATGTAGGCGTCGGGTTGTACCGGATGAGCCATCGGACTGGCGTCCTCAGCAAACTGTGCTGTTCGCAAAAGCGTGGCATCTTCAATGCGCTTGACGACCGGAGACCCCATGTCGGCAGAAAACTGGGCATCACGAAAAACGGTGAAGCCCTCTTTCAGACTGAGTTGAAACCAGTCGCGGCAAGTTACCCGATTACCTGACCAGTTATGAAAATATTCATGTGCCACCACTGCTTCAACACGCTTGAAACCATTATCGGTTGTACTGTCAGACTTCGCCAGCACACAGGATGTATTGAAAATATTGAGCCCTTTGTTCTCCATGGCTCCCATATTGAAGTCATCCACAGCAACAATCATAAAAGTATCAAGGTCGTATTCCCTGCCATACACCTTCTCATCCCAGCGCATGGCATTCTTCAATGAGGTAATGGCATGGTCGACCTTGTTGAGGTCCCTGGCTTCCACATAAACCTGGATTTTAACCTTGCGACCGGATTTCGTGATAAAGATATCTTCGCGACATTTAAGGTTGCCTGCGACCAGTGCAAACAGGTAACAAGGTTTTTTGAAGGGGTCTTTCCATCGCACCCAGTGCATACCATTGCCCAGCTCACCCCGATCTTCCTCGTTGCCATTCGACAGCAGAACAGGATAGAGGTTTTTGTCGGCCAGAATCGTGGTAGTAAAACGCGACATGACATCCGGACGATCGAGATAATAGGTGATTTTTCGAAAGCCCTCAGCTTCGCACTGGGTACAAAACATCGTTTTCGATTTGTATAGCCCCTCCAGGGATGTGTTGGATTGGGGCTTGATCAGCGTAACGCACTGCAGCTCGAAAGTATCCGGTACATTGGCAATGGTTAATGAACGATCGTCCACTGCATACTGATCTGCACTCAGGTTTTTACCATTGAGCATCACACTGCGCAAACTCAGTTCAACACCATCGAGTACCAGCGGCGAATCACCTGGCGCATCCGGGTTTCGTCGAATAGTCAACACACTGTTAACCAGTGTCGTCAACTCACCTAACTGGAAATTCAGCTCGGTTTTGTCAATGAAGAAGTCTGGGGCACGGTAGTCTCTCAAGTAGACTGTGCCGGGATTGTTGTCACCACTCATTAAAATAGGTACCTAAAGGGCAATATGTTTGCCAAAGTGCATCGCCTCTTCCTGTCAGGCAGATGCAACAGAAAAAGCCAGTTCGTAAGCCGTATATTTGCGAATATTGATAACGCCATTATCAAGGATCATGTACTGCCCCTTGACGCCTAGTAACCTGCCACTTGCCTCTGGGTTCTTGTCCAGATTAAAGCTGGCTATTTTAGCGGGATATTGTTCGACGGGATAGACAAAATGCTGTTCTTTTTGCTCCAGCCATTGTACATCCTGCTGCTGATCGACCGGCAGACTGCCGACCGCCTGATCAATCTGCTGCCTGAACCCCTCCCTGAGCGCCTCCATATCCAGTTGTTCGGCATCCCCCTTCAACAAGGCCCGCCAGTTTGTCTTGTCGGCCAAATGCTGCTTCATGGCCGCCTCAATCAAACCTGAATGTTTTCGTGTTGGAACACGAAGCACAGGCACTGCCTGCGTGGCTCCCTGATCAATCCAGCGAACCGGAACCTGGGTGTTCCGGGTAATGCCAATTTTGGGGCCTGAGGTATTCGAGAAATAGACAATATGATCGACCATACAGTGCTTCTCTGCCCACGCCGGCTCCCGGCAGGTACCCTGATCGAAATGACATTTTTCAGGGCTCATAATACAGGTATCACAGCTGGCAAGGCGCTTGAAACAGGGGTAACAATACCCCTGATTGAAACTTTTTGTGGTTTTACGCTGACAATGAATACAGAAAATACTTCCGCTCCAGTGAATGGCTACCTGCTG
>JAGRJA010000364.1 GCA_020443005.1 Pseudomonadales bacterium | reverse complement strand
GGTGAAACAAAAACCAAGCCAACCCAGCATTCTGTGAAGGAGCTTCGTTCAATAGGCCTGCAACCTGATGTGTTGCTTTGCAGGTCTGAACGGGCAATCGACAGGGATTCCTGTCGTAAAATTGCGCTCTTTACCAATGTCGAGGTCAGGGCGGTAGTGCCGCTTCAGGATGTAAAAAGCATTTACAGTATCCCGCGACTGTTATCAGAACAGGGGCTTGACGATTTTGTTGTCGAGAAATTTCAGCTTGAAGTCCCTCCTGTTGATTTAACCGAATGGGACAATGTTGTTGATGGTCTTTTCAACCCCGACAGGGAAGTGACCGTTGCAATGGTTGGCAAATACATGGAGTTGCTGGATGCCTACAAGTCCCTGAACGAGGCCTTGATTCACGCGGGTATTCATACGAGAACGCGCGTCAATGTCCGTTATATCGATTCCGAAACGATTATCGATAATGGCACCGGTCAGCTGGAGGATGTAGATGCCATTCTTGTTCCCGGAGGCTTCGGCAGCAGGGGGGTGGAAGGCAAGATAGAAACCGTGCGATTTGCCAGAGAGAACGGTATCCCCTATCTGGGCATTTGTCTGGGTATGCAGGTGGCTGTCATTGAATATGCGCGAAATATGCTGGGTTACAAGGATGCACATAGTACAGAATTCAATAAGGAAACAGCTCATCCTGTAATTGCACTGATTACCGAATGGACAAGTCATGACGGTTCCACAGAGGTTCGCAGTGAAAAATCCGATCTTGGCGGTACCATGCGTCTGGGTGGGCAGGAATGTCGATTAACGAACGGTTCAAGAATCCGTGAACTTTACAATTCGGATCTTATTGTTGAGCGGCATCGTCACCGTTATGAGGTGAATAATGGTTTTGTGGATGAGTTGCAACAGGCAGGTCTGAAAATTGGTGGCTGGTCAGCCGATGACACACTGGTCGAAGTGGTGGAAATTGAAAATCACCCCTGGTTTGTTGCGTGTCAGTTTCACCCTGAATTTACTTCAAAGCCGCGTGACGGGCATCCCTTGTTCAAAGGATATATAGAAGCGGCCCGTGCTTTCTCTGAAAAGAAACAATAACGATGCTGGTGTCGATATCCTGAAAATTGAGAAAAGAAATGAAAGTAACCGGAAAATGATAAACAGCGTTGAAGAAAAAGTAATAGCAGTGCCCGGATCGGGAATTGAGGTGGCTAACAACAAGCCTTTTGTGTTGTTTGGCGGGATGAATGTTCTGGAATCACGCGAATTGGCCATGCGAACAGCTGAGGCCTATGTGTCAGTTTGTTCAAAACTCAATATTCCCTATGTGTTCAAGGCTTCATTCGATAAAGCCAATCGCTCCTCGATCAACTCTTTTCGTGGTCCGGGGCTTGATAAGGGTTTGCGCATTTTTGAGGAAATAAAAAGCACCTTTTCAGTTCCTGTCATCACCGATGTGCACGAGGTGGAGCAGTGTGTCCCTGTTGCAGAAGTGTGCGACATTATCCAGTTGCCGGCCTTTCTTTCTCGTCAGACTGATCTGGTTGTTGCGATGGCGGCTACCGGAGCGGTTATCAATATTAAAAAAGCGCAGTTTCTTGCCCCTGCTGAAATGAAACACATCCTT
>JAGRJA010000363.1 GCA_020443005.1 Pseudomonadales bacterium | reverse complement strand
ATCCAGCATGGCGGTTACTGCATAACGACCCTTAGTGGTTAATCGCATAGTAAATACCTCAATGATTCCCTGAAGTTTGTCTTGCTTACTATACTACAAATAACCAACTATTTAAGTCAACTATTTATCCAACTATTTTAGTTGGTTATAACGACTCCTTGTCATTAACGGTACGGGAATTTACCAGCCGTTGTGTACCGGTCAGGATTCCACGCAAAATGCTCAATTCCATCTCATCAAGACGAATACGATTATATAACCGTCGTAAACGGGTCATCGTCTGACGGGGGTTTGACGGGTCATGAAAACCGATATCAATCATGGTTTGCTCAAGGTGCCTGAAATAATGCTCAACGGCTTCAGCCGTCGCAGGCTCAATATCCCACTGACGGGCACTTTCCTGATCATGATTTTCACGCTCAAGCCACGACATTCTCAATTCATAGCAGATGACCTGAACAGCTGCCGCCAGATTCAGGGATGAATAATCAGGGTTTGTCGGAATATGCACATGATAATGACATTTGTGCAGCTCTTCATTGGTAAGCCCCCTGTCCTCTCTACCAAACACAATCGCAACGGGGTGTTGGGCAGCCTCATCGACAGATCTCGCGGCACATTCTTTGGGGTTAAACAAAGGCCAGGGAATACGGCGATCACGCGCACTGGTACCAATTACAAGACCACAATCGGCGATAGCATCGTCAAGAGAAGCAACCACTTTGGCTGCAGCCAGAGTATCGCGGGCATTCGAAGCTCGCCATTGCGCCTTGTCTGAAGGATATTCAAGTGGATTTACCAGATACAAAGACGACAAGCCCATGTTCTTCATCGCCCTGGCTGTACCACCGATATTGCCCGGGTGCGTTGTTTCCACAAGCACAATGCGAATGTTACCTAAAAGCGTTGACATAAAACCCGGAAAGACCCAGAAAAAATGAAAGACCAAGATGCAGGATTATATCAGAATTTGCATAGGCTGATGATTTTAAAACTGTTACAATTCGCGCCTTTTTTGAAAGTCATTCAGGTAGATTGCAATGGAACCAATGATTAATGTGCTACTTAAAATTGCACGCAATGCCGGGGAAAAACTGGTACGGGCAACAGACAATCTGGATCGACTCAAAATCGAGGAAAAAAAGCTGAATGATTATGTCACCGAAATGGATAGAGCCATTGAAAATGACATTATTTACAACCTCCGCAAAGCCTATCCTGATCACGCTTTTCTCGGTGAAGAAGGCGGCATGCAAAACAGTGTCGAGCCATCAGATTACTTATGGGTTATCGACCCGATCGACGGCACCACCAATTACATTCGCGGCATCCCCCACTATGCGATATCCATAGCCTGCTTTTACAAGGGCAAACCTGAACATGGCATTGTGCTCAATCCGGCAACACGGGAGGAGTTTACAGCGAGTCGCGGCAGAGGCGCTCAACTGAATGGCAAACGCATCAGGGTCAGCAACCGAAAGAGTCTGGACGGCGCTTTACTGGGCACCGGGATCCCTTTCAGCAATCATCAACAAGACCGCATGGAAGATTATCTAAAAACGCTTGGAGAACTCGCCTCAAACTGTGCCGGCATAAGGCGACCAGGTTCAGCTGCGCTTGATCTTGCTTATGTAGCTGCCGGTCGTTTCGATGCATTCTGGGAAATGGGCCTGCAAAAATGGGACATGGCTGCAGGCGTGCTTCTGGTCCTCGAAGCCGGAGGTCTGGTTGCCGACTTCAACGGCGGCAACACCTATATGGAAAGCGGTAACATCGTGTGCGGAACACCCCGCTGCTTCAAGGAAGTGCTAAAAATCGTTAACCAGCACATGGTACAGAAAAAAGCATAAGCGATAGCGGCCGACACTCTGCACAAGTGCCTGTTTCCGAATCGATTTCCTCCTCAATCGCTTTCCTCAAAGTACCGGTCAATTCAACTGAATTAAGGCATACCGTCGTCAACAACATCCGGCCTGGCCGGTGGCATCAAATCCTGCTTGTCAATTTTTAATTGCAAAAGAATATTCGCCGCGACATAAATAGACGAATAAGTTCCGACAAAAATACCGACAATCAATGCAGTAGCAAAGCCATGTATCAACTCACCACCAAAATAGAACAAGGCAACAAGAACCAGCAATGTGGTTAATGAAGTAAACACCGTTCTGCTCAGCGTTTGTGTCAAGGAGATATTCACGATATCCAGTGAAGTGGCTCGACGAATATCGCGGAAATTTTCGCGGATACGGTCATAAACAACGATCGTATCATTCAGCGAGTAGCCTATAACGGCAAGCACAGCCGCCAAAACAGTCAAATCAAAGTCGAGCTGAAAAAAGGAGAAAACACCAAGTGTGATCAGAACATCATGAACCAGTGCCACAACGGCACCAATTGAAAATTTGTGCTGGAAACGAACAGCAATATAAACCATCATTACCAACAGTGCTATCAGCATACCGATACCGCCCTGGTCACGAAGTTCACCGCCCACCTGAGGACCCACGAAATCGATTCGACGATTATCGACTTTGGTATTATTCGCTCGCAAAACCTCCAGTACCTTGTCACCCAACCTTGGATCATCGCTGCTTTGCATGCGAATCAGCACATCAGTTTCAGCACCAAAATTCACAACGGTAAAGTTCTGGAACCCGGCATCACTCAATTCATTACGAACAACAGAAAGATCAGCCGGCTTTTCATAACCGACCTCGATCAGCACACCACCCGTAAAATCCAGACCGAAGTTCAACCCTTTGACGGCCAATGAACCGATAGAAGCAAGCACAAGACAAACTGAAATGATGGCAATCAGTTTTCTGGCTGCCATAAAATTAATGACTTTATTTTCACTCATAGTTTATATCCAGAGTTTTTCAACTTTTCGACCGCCATAAACAAGGTTAATGATAGAACGGGTTAACATGATAGCGGTAAACATTGAAGTCAGAATACCGATGGAAAGTGTCACTGCAAAGCCCTGTATCGGACCTGTGCCTACCGCATAAAGAATAAGCGCAACGAGTAAAGTGGTAATATTTGCATCGAGAATTGTGACAAATGCGCGATCAAAACCCGAGTCGATGGCCATTTGCGGGGAAAGACCAGCTGCCAGCTCTTCCTTGATACGCGCAAAAATAAGCACATTGGCATCCACCGCCATACCGACAGTGAGTACGATGCCGGCGATGCCTGGCAATGTCAGTGTTGCGCCAATAATTGACATACAAGCAACAAGAAGAACGATATTGGCTACCAGCGCCAGATTTGCAGCCAGACCAAAAACGCGGTACACAAGAATCATAAAGAAAAGCACCAGAGCCATACCCACCTGCACTGAGAAAATGCCCATGCGTATATTTTCAGCACCCAGTGATGGGCCAATTGTTCGTTCTTCAACAAAGTCCATGTGAGCGGCCAACGCCCCGGCCCTGAGCAATAGCGCCAGTTCGGAAGCTTCGGCAGGACTGTCAAGACCTGTAATCCTGAATTGCACACCTAACGGGGACTGAATGGTTGCAAGGTTGATCAGGTTTTTATCTTCAACGGTTTTATGTTGTTGTACAATCTTTCCTGACTCATCGGGAGCATCGAATTTTTCGGTACGCGATTCAATAAACAGAACGCCCATTCGTCGACCAACATTATTCCGTGTAGCCCTGTTCATCAATTTTCCACCCAGTGTATCCAGCGTAATGTTGACCTGTGGTGAACCGGTTTCGGGGTCGAAATTGGACTGTGCCGCCGTTACGCGATCGCCTGTCAGAATAATCGAGCGCTCTAGCCATGCCGTGCGCTGAGGGCTATTTCTAAAAGCATATTCTTCTTTTCTCGAACGCAGTACTTCAGGCTCAGCTTCAAGCCTGAATTCGAGATTAGCCGTTTTACCGATGATTTTCTTGGCTGTTGCTGTATCCTGAACACCAGGCAACTCTACAACAATCCGGTTCTTGCCCTGACGCTGCACAACCGGTTCGGACACACCCAGTTCGTTCACACGGTTTCTCAGGGCAGTCAGGTTCTGGCTAACCGCATAATTGACAATTTCATCGGTGGCTGATTCTGATAGCGTCAATATCACGCCAAAATCTGTTGTAACATCATCCTGAACTACAAAGGAACTGAGGGTTTCGCGGATCAAGGTCTTTGCCTCTTTCAGCAATTCTTCACTCTCAAAGCGCAAATTTATACGATCGCCATCTGTTGTCATTTGCCAGTCTCGACTGGAAATCTTTGCCTCGCGAATCGCCGATCGGATCTGTTGGCTGTAATCCTCTACCCGCTTGCCAATCAAATCAGAAGTATTTACTTCAAGCAGGAAGTGCACACCTCCACTCAGGTCGAGACCCAGCTTCATGGGGCTGGCGCCAATTGACTGCAACCACTCGGGTGTTGTCGGCGCCAGATTCAGGGCGACCACATATTGCCCCTGCAAACCATCTCGCCCTTCCAGAGCCGATTTTGCCGCCAATTGCTGTTCCTTGTCTTTCAAACGCACCAGCACACTGCTTTTCTGTATCTCGCTACCAATGTGTTCAATTCCGGCCTTGTCCAGTACAGCAATCACCTGCTCAACAACGGATTCATCCATTTCCAAAGAAGCACTTGCACCGGTAATCTGGATGGCGGCGTCGGGGGGATACAAATTCGGGATCGAGTAAACCACGCCAAAGCTGACGACGATGGAAATCAGCAGGTATTTCCACCACGGGTATGTATTAACCATTGATAATCCTGTGACCGATAAAAGTACAGGGTGTCAGAACCATTACCGGAAAATAAGTTCCACACCATAAAAGCGACGGATTATAAAGCAATTCTCAGAGCGGTGGCACCTCAAGACCTTGTGCCTGGTAAAAATCTTTTACAAATAAAGCCAGCGTCCCTTGTTCAATCGCAGCTCTCAAGCCAGACATAAGGTTCTGGTAATAACGAAGGTTGTGAATCGTATTCAGCTGTGCACCCAGTATTTCTCGACATTTATCGAGATGATGAAGATATGCTCTTGAAAAATGCTGGCATGTGTAACAATCACAGTTCTCATCAACCGGTGCTGTATCATGACGAAATCGCGCATTGCGTAATTTCAGTTTACCCTTTGTGGTGAAGAGATAGGCATTTCTCGCATTTCGGGTGGGCATCACACAATCAAACATATCAACCCCTCTCCTGACCGACTCAACAATGTCGGAAGGAGTACCTACTCCCATCAGGTAACGCGGTTTATCTGCGGGCATCAATGGCAGCAGACT
>JAGRJA010000362.1 GCA_020443005.1 Pseudomonadales bacterium | reverse complement strand
TGAAACACCGAGTGCCTTCGCAACTTTTACGGCACTGACAACGCCATCTTCGTGAAAGCCGTTGTTCCAGTAAGCGCCACAAAACCAGGTGTGGTGTACTCCGTTGATTTCCTGCCATCTTTGTTGAGCAGCCATACCTTCGAGTGTGAAAACCGGATGGGCATACTGGTAACGCCCGAGAATTCTGGACGGGTTAATATGCTCGCTTTCATTCAGCGTTACACAAAAAGTGTGCTTGCTATCAATACCCTGTAGCAGGTTCATGTTGTATGTCAGGGCCGCCCGTTGTCGACTGTTGGTGTAAACATGATAATTCCAGGCAGACCAGGCGCGCTTTTTTTTCGGCAAGAGGCTGTTGTCGGTATGCAGTACAACATCATTCATGGCGTAGGGGATGGAGGAGAGCACTTCTTTTTCTTCGTCACTTGCATCAGTCAGGAGTTTCAGTGCCTGATCGGAGTGAGTGGCAATAATCACCTGGTCATAGTGTTGAGAGCGGCCTTTGATACGAAGGCTGACACCATCAGTTTTACGAATCACTTGTTCAACAGCTGAGCCGGTTTTTATGTTATGGGAAAAAGGTTCACACAAGGGTTTAAGATATTCTCGCGAGCCCCCTGTTATAACAGACCATTGCGGTCTGTTTTTCAGTGACAGGAGCCCGTGATTTTTGAAAAAACGGACGAAAAACTGCAGGGGAAAATCCAGCATGGCTCCCGACCCTGATGACCATATCGCTGCTCCCATCGGTATCAGATACTGATTGATGAAACCGGCACTGTAATTTTCAGTGCGCAGGTATTCACCGAGTGTCATTTTTGCGTTTATTTTGCCATTGTCGAGATCGATTGGTGCCTGCTTGTTGAAACGCAGGATGTCTTTGACCATTTTCATGAAGTAGGGTCTGAAGAGGTTGCTTCTTTGTGCCAGCAGGCCATTCAGTGATGAGCCGCTGTATTCGATGCCGGTTCGATCACAGCAAACGCTGAAACTCATTTCGGTATTCTGGAAGGGTACATCGAGCTCCCTGAGCAAACGATTGAAATTGGGGTAGGTTCTGTCATTGAAAACGATAAACCCTGTGTCGATAGCATGACTTTCTCCATCGAGGGTTATTAATTTGGTGGCTGTATGGCCGCCAATTTCATCGTTTGCTTCATAAATATCGACATGATATTTTTTTGATAGTAGCCATGCGGCTGTAAGACCGGAGATGCCGCTACCTATAACTGCAATTTTCATGAGTGCGCCTGCTTCTGGAAGTGTTTGCTGATGAGCAACCGAAGGGCTTCCGGCAACGCGCCTGCCAATCGTGTCAGTATGGAGAGTTGTAGTGGGAAGCGGATTTCCAGTTTGCCTCTCTCGAGCTGTCGAATGATGATGGCGGCGGCTTTATCAGCACCAAGCAGGAACGGCATTGCAAAGTCATTGGTATCTGTCATGGCGGTTTTGATAAAACCCGGATGCACAAGGCTTGGCCTGATACCACTGTTGGCAAGGTCGCTGCGTAAACTTCGAATGAAATAATTAACAGCGACTTTTGAGGCGCCGTAAACAGAGGCGCG
>JAGRJA010000361.1 GCA_020443005.1 Pseudomonadales bacterium | reverse complement strand
TCGCCTGCAGCGCTTCAGGGCTACCAGCCATGCACCCATAATGCCCAACAGGTACATCATGCCGTACCAGTGCACTGCAAGTGGGCCGAGAGAGAAGATGACCGGGTCGATTTCAGGATAGCTAAACATGTTGGGCGCTTAATGAATCTGGCTGAGAATCATATCATCGAATAGCAGCCATAACCCAATAAGCGCGAGGAAAAGCGCGAAAATCTGTTTCAATTTTTTTGGTGAGAGCGAATGGGCGATGTGGGCGCCCACTCTGGCGAAGGCAACACTGGCAATGGCAATACCGGTGAAGGCTGGCCAGTAAATATAGCCACTGCTCCATTCAGGCAGGGCAGGGTTGTTCCAGCCCTGCCAGAGGTAGCCCAATGCCCCAACGAAGGCAATTGGCATGCCGATAGCCGCCGCCGTAGCGACAGCATGTTGCATGGTAATACGGCAAAAAGACAGGAATGGCACGGTAAGCGAGCCGCCACCAATACCGAACAGGGCAGAAAACAGGCCGATCACGCCGCCACCGGCAAACAGGCCGAAATTGCCCGGTAAGCGTGAACTGCCACCAGGCTGCCAGTTGCAGAACATTTGAGCAGAAACAACAAGTGCAAATACACCAAAGCCCTTTTGCAGGGCAAGGCCGGAAAGCCGGGCTGCAATAATGGAGCCTAGCAAAACACCGCAGCAAATACCGGGGGTGAGCTTGAAAAAAACTGGCCAGAGAATGGCATCGCGTTCGTTGTGGGCGATCACCGAGCTGATCGAGGTCAGGCAGATAGTGGCCAGCGAAGTGCCGAGCGCCATATGGGTGAGCACATCGGGTGATACCCCCTGTGCAGCGAGGCTGATGAGCAGTGCCGGCACAATAATGGTGCCACCGCCAACGCCAAACAGGCCGGCCAGGATGCCGGTAACTGCGCCAATGCAGAGGTAGATCAGCAGTGTCATCGGCGGTAAATCCAGTCAGGCTCGGGGAGTCTGGTTACAGAGCACATGTGTACGAGCGAGTCTGGGCAACAAATCGTCACAGTTTTTTATCCTGCTTCTTCAATAGGGTGAAACTGCCACCGGCCTTGGCAACGCGCACTTCATTCACAAACAGTTCTGCCTCAACCCGTGCGGTTTGCTTGCCAAGGTGAATGACTTTTGCGGTGCAAACCAGTTCGCCACCCCTGGCCGCTTTGAAGTAGGAAATCTGCAAATCGGTGGTGACAAAAAAATGCTCGTTATCAATGGCACTTTTCAGGGCGGCACCACAGGTGGTGTCGGCGAGTGAGGCAATAGCGCCACCGTGCATAATACCGAGGCTGTTCATCAGGCGGCCATCATCAGGCAGGCTGGCCTGCGCTTCACCATTTTCCATGCGCTGGATGCTGAAACCCAGTAGTTCCCAGTAATTGCTGGCTGTAATCCGGTTTTCCATAAACCTTCGCCTTTATTCTTCTGCCGGAATGGCGGTAAAGGTGACATTGGGTAGCGATGTTTTGGGTTTGACGAAGCTGGTCAGAGAGCGGACCGAACAGGTCCAGCCCCAGCCTTTCTGCTTTTCCACAAATTCCGAGGCCTTGCGCTCACAGTAGCCGGTCTGGTTTTGAGCTGACCATAGCACCTGAAGCGTGCCGTTTTTAATGTACTGCACCTCGCAGGGTACAAGGGTCTTGTTCGGGTAAACGATATGGATAGCCCGTACCTGATTACCCAGCTGACAAAGGTAGCCGGAGTTTTCGATAGCGTGCAAATGCAAGCTTGAAAAACAGAGCAGGGCAACGAAACAGCCGTAGCAAGATGTTTTGATGGTGCGGGATAAGGAGAAAATGATCATCAGGGTAACCGGCATTGTTTGGGCGAACAAACTATACACAGTAAATAGCGGTGCTGGCAAAACATCACTGAAAAACAAAAAGACAAATCCGGTCAGTTGTCCAGGTCTTCAGGTCGATAGGGAGGTGTTTGTAAAAGGCAGGAACGGCGGGTATGATGAAATAAAGAAATGTGTTTGAAGTGGGCTCAGCCGGGTCTTGCAGAAGAAGTCAAACAAGCATAAAGATAAACGATTAAAGAAGGGGGTTGGGGTATGGCTATCAAAGCAATATTCACCCGAAAATATGCCGTTATTTCAGCGGTAGTGTTTTATATGTCGGCGTTCGTGGCAAGTGCGAATGCCCTCGATGTGAAATATTACTGCTACAAGAAAGTCGAAAACGCCTGGGATGACTTCTACGACGACCTGGCTGAAAACCGATATTGCGAAATACTGAACCAGAACCACACCGTTCTGTTGCCGGGCGAAAATGTCAACCTGGTGCTGGCTGATAACAGTGAATATACACTGCCCGAGAACTACAACGGCGATCATCTCTGGTATGGCTATACCCGTTATTACTACAAAAGAAGCATCCCGGTACTGAATGCCGCGGCAGCCAGCCCGTCATGGTTACTGGCCATGGGTGATACCAATAACTTTACTGTACCGGCCAGTGGAGCCATTGGTAGCAGCATCCTGTTTTATCCGCAGGGCGAAGAAGGTACGGGTTACAGCATCCATAATGATAATGGCGGCAATTACGACGATTGGGATACGCTCAATATTCATCCCATGATCATCAACATCGTTGACCCGAACGGGGATGAAGATGGCGATGGCGTGATCAACAGCCTTGATGAATTACGCATGGATGGTAACTGTTCAGAAGCCTGGCGTGATGTCGACAGCGACGGTGTCTGTGATGACTACGAAGATACTTTGGATGCCGATGGTGATGGTGAAGTTAATTATTTTGATGTCGACGACGATAATGACGGTGTTGCGGATTATCTGGATGAACTGCCACTGGATAGCTCAGGCGATCAGGATTTTGATAACGATGGCTACGGGCCTGAATTTGATATTGATGAAGATGCAGACGGTATTGTCGATGCGTATGACAGCAATCCAACCGGCAGTTGCACATTCGCAGCACAAGATCCGGATGCAGAACGTTTTATTCCGTTGATTCATGAGACATACGAGTGGTGCGGATCATCCTACGGTTGTGATTATTTTTATGATTTGTATGACGATGCATCACAACGTGTGCTGGTGCAGGGTAAAAATCATCGTTGGGGTATCGTAGCCGATTATTATTACGATGATTATAACGGTAGTGATGCCCAGAGCTTTAGTGACCCGCAAACGGCGACAGTTCAAGCATCTGTTTTTAATGTCGATAGCAGTAACCCGCAATGGGTATTTGATAACACCAGTGGCAGCTTGAGCCTTTATGTGCCTGAAACGGCAACAGGCATCGTGAAATTCAGGATATATTCCAGCCAGTTTGTTAATTACCAGATCGTCACC
>JAGRJA010000360.1 GCA_020443005.1 Pseudomonadales bacterium | reverse complement strand
TCAAGGTGCCATAGTTGGGTTTTAACCAATGGTCATCTTTCAGATAGGGGTTAAGCCGGTTGTGGTCTTCACGAAATCTGGGGTCTGCAAACATTTCCCTGATTTTATCCATGGGAATTTCACTGCGGGTCAAATTAAAGAATTTGAAGTAATAGGCGTAATCATCCTCCGTCAACGCTTCGGCCTTGGCAAGGATATTGTCATTTTTAAAATTATCCTGAATCGGGTAATTCGGGAAATACGCCATCTGTGCATAAAAGGTTGTATCGAGCTCTTTTGGCATCTTGAGCAGCAACTCAAAGGTGTTAATCAGGTCCTGTTCCGTATCAAATGCCGTTCGCGGAATCATGTCGAAAGTGGCTGCAGGGATACCTGAATCCACAATATCCTGCGCAGCCTGAACAACCCTGTCAATATGCGTGGGCCGATTGTAGATTTCCGTCAGTATTCTTTCACTACCTGACTGGACACCCATGGACATGGCCCGGCAACCTGCATCGAACAGCATTTTCAGGATTTTGGGGCTATGGGTAGTCGGATAGGTGTAGCAGAAAAACGGCAAATCTATTTCCTGCTTGTAAATCGCCAGAAATTTCTCCAGCCAGCGCGGATTTACGGTAAACACATCATCCATAAAGGTCACCGTTTTATAGCCATACTTTTCCTTGGCCACTTTAAGCTCTGCAATCGCTTTTTCCGGCTTCATCCTTCGCAGGGAATCTTTTTTGCCAAATTCATTCTGGTAAAAACTTTCCACACAGAAAGAACACGAAAAAGGACAGCCTCTCTGCGTCATGATTTGATAGGACTTGTCCATCAAATGTGTGTCGGTTCGAAAAGGTGTCTCACATTTATGGCCATTGATAAATACATAGGTTTCCGGGTTCCAGTCCGGCATCGCAATCTTGTCGAGGTCAGAAACCGGACGCTTCGGATTCTTCTGGATGTTTTCACCCTCTCTGAACCAGGTGCCGGCAATACCGTCGAGGCGCTGTTTTTTATCCAGGCGCTCTGCGATTTCGATAAGTACTTCCTCCCCCTCACCCACACAGACAAGATCTGCGCTCGCAATTGAACGGTCAGGTTCGATGGTGGGCCCGGTGCCACCCCAAAGAACAGGTTGATCAAAGTCCTTGCGCAATTCCTCTGTCAACTCGGCCGCGAGCGTCATACCAAGACTGAGCGTGGATATCCCGATTGCATCCGGTTTATATTCACGCAATGTGCGCTTGAGGTTTTGTATTTCAGCCGGCTTGACCTTATTCCAGATGGACGATTCAAAAAGCTCTGCGCCTTTGCGACTGACCATATAGCTGAGCATGGGAACATCACCCAGCTGGTACTTCTCATCAAAGCGATCCTGCGCCAGCACACTGGCCTGACGCTTGAAAATAATCACTTTGGCATCATGGCCATGTGCCTTCAGCTCACCAGACAACTGTGCAGTTGTTATGGTCATGCCATAAAAAAGCTTGATGATTGCAATACGCGCCACGCCAATAACCCTTGAAAAATAAGTGAATTTTTATGTTAATTACTGTCAGACATTACTATAAATACGCGCCATCAGCAAAAACTATCTTTTGGCAGGCCAATAAAAGCCGACAATGCGTGGCCGCCTTTTTCATGTCAGCATGGCTTTTTGGCAGGCAGGCTCTGTTTGCAGTAAGATTGGACAAAACCCTTAAAGTGATCAGACCGTGTACATACCCCGTTCGTTTTTATTATTGATCCTGGCCGCATACATTTTCTCCCCCACTGTTTTCAGCTGGATGCTGACACCGGGGGGTTCATGGTATCGCCCCTACCTGATCTGGTCAGGTGTTGTTCTCGCCACTTTTATCTTGCAATGGCGACAAAACAACGATGAACTTTAGCCTTTATCAGGTACTGGCTCTCGGTGCCGGCTATCT
>JAGRJA010000359.1 GCA_020443005.1 Pseudomonadales bacterium | reverse complement strand
AAAGGATTAAATTCTTGGGTTCGTGCTTCATAATCGGCAATGGCTCCGATACTTTTGAACTGTTAGACCTGGCAACCTGATTCCAAAGCTTTTCCAGCAGCCCGGCGCTCCTATCGTGTATTTCGATACCGGAGCTCTGCGGTACCCAGGTTTGCTTGTCGATCGTAATACGCTCGAGATCCTGCAGCTCAACGAATGTATCCTTGAACACATCCAGAATCTTGGTGAACTCGATATCCACGTAATTACAGGTCTTTCCCTGTTTGGCCTTCTCAGGTTCGTAATGATCGGCCTCATAGGGTTCACTGATGACATTACCGGTTGCCATAATGCCTTTCGGCTCTACACCCACTCGAATCAACCAGGCGCGGTCGCCAGGTGACATATTCAGATTTGAGCAGGACCACCGACCAATTACGGTTTTTCCGTTTTCAATCTGAGCGATTTCATCGTTAATTTCATTCCAAACGAAATTATTAGGGTTCCACGCAAACAACCAGTGCGTGCTGGCACCACCCTTCCACATTTCTTTTAACGGCGGAATATAAAAGTCGAGCTGGGCCGTGCCGAAGTCAGTTACCTGCTTCTGCCGAATTGACTGCAGCTCTATGTCTATCTCCAGAGCAGAGAACTTTTTCATTTGCGCAGACGTACGGTTGGTGAATGCCTTAACAACAGCTCGCCTGTCCGTACCACCGAAGATGCGCTCAAAGTCATCGGGAAATAACAAGAAAAGAATCATATGCCTGAGCTGGCGGGCGTCATTTTCAGGTATAGCTTCTAACCACTTAGCTAGCGCCCAGCCATCAGATAACAATTCTTTCTGCCGGGAAGTATCAAGCTTATAAAGCGCTTCCAGAACACGGGTAAAATAACCAAACTCTCGCCAGCGATTCGTGTTATATGCCGTTCCAGAGCTTCCAATGCCATCCAGCACATCTTCAGCGAGCAAGGGGGAAGATTGATCGAGATTATTACCCGACCAGGCCCAAACGCGTGAAATGGAATCATGCTTAGACCCTACACCAATATTGCTGGGGCAAATCAACATAAACCAGAGCATTTCTGCAGCCAGCATTTTCACTTGAGGTTTAGTACCAGATAGCTGGCCTTCGAGCTTCTCAAAGAAGTCGCCATCACCTTCATCTGGCTTGTTGACAAAGTTATCCATCAACGCCTTTACGTTATCGGCATTCCAGATTGCTTCGCTTGAGAACAATGAACCGTGCCCTAGAAGACATTGCTCCTTCCACTGGCTGGCCGCCTTGAATTTTGGCGGTGTAATTTTTTCAGCACAAAATCTAGCCACGAATACCCCCTATTACTTATTCTTATCTATCCATTGCTTGATGCGAGCAATGCATCCATCCATGTCATCCCTAACTTCATATACCCAAAAACGTATGACATCCCAACCTAGCTCATGCATACGTTGGTTACGAATCTGGTCTCTTCGACACAACTCACCCGTCCACATGCGGTGATATCGCTCACCGTCCACTTCGATGTCCAGTCTTTTCTCACCGATGACAACCGCCAGGTCTAACAAATATTGCTCTACGGGATACTGAGGGATCGTTCGAATACCATTCTGGTAAAGCGCTTTGTACAGGATTACTTCCCAATCAGAGACCTTTGATCGATCCACGGCTGATGGATACTCAGGCCCGAAATCCTGATTCAAAACGCTATCCTGTTCTCTTTTATCAACTTCCAGCTGTTCTACATATCGAGCGAACTCAGCCAGATATTCAACATCACTGGATTTCGAAACGGACAAATCACCAACAACTAACAGCATCGCCCTGGCCCGCGTAATCGCAACGTTAAACAAGTTACCATTCCGTCTAAGAAAGCCAGCCGTGCCCGACTGAACACCTTGTGATATAACAGGTGAAAAGACGATAAGATCTCTCTCGTCGCCCTGAAACCGATGAACCGTATCACTCAGGAATTCCAGATCATCCAGCTGCTTTTGCAGCTGCTCATCCTTGAAACATAATTCCTTAATAAGGTTTGCCTGGGCCCGGAACGGGCTCACAACGCCGATAGTCCCCCTGTAACCCTGATCCAATACCAGGCGCTTCAGTTCAGCTACTACTGATTGAGCTTCCTGTGGATTGATTGCACTGCCATTAGGCGGTCTTTTGGTATCACCTTTCACATCGAGCCAACGTACACCGGGCGTAGTCTTGGAAGGCTTAACAAGGCGGTCATACTGGGTTGCGACACGCAGCCTGCCTTCATAAAAGAAGTTATTCGAAAAGTTGATGATATCGGCGTGAGATCGGTGATGGTCACGCAAGTTAACGATGTTTTCACCGGATGCATAAGAGCTTGCCATATCGAACAAGGAGTTCCAGGAATAGGCCCACTGCAGGTAAGACTCGGTTAAATCAAAACGCTCGAGAAGCTGTTGATCCTGATGCTTGTGAATCCCACTGATATGTGAGAGCTGCATCGGGTCACCAATAACGACTACACTCTTAGCCCTGTATAACAATGGCAAAGCGGAGGCGATATCACACTGGCTCGCCTCATCGAAAATTACGAGATCATAGTTCGCTGGCGTAAATGGCAGCTTCCCTCTTGCCGAAAGCGAAGTAACTGCCCAGCAAGGCAAAAAGTGCGAAACCTTTTCAGTCAATTGGTAGTACTGACGCCACACACTACCCTGCACCTGACGATTTCCTGAATCAGTAACCATCTGAAGAATAGCCACATACTGAGAGAGCAACTGCCGGTCTTCGGCATTCAAGCGAGAAGGGCTAACTTTTAGCCAGCTGTTCCATAGCTTCTCGGAATTATCAGATATTTGATCCTGAAGATTTCGAATCGCCTCGTTCAACTCTTCTAAAGATTTACCCTGCTGAAGGGCTTTTAGCGAAGTGAAATATTCCCTGATACACTCAATCTGCTCAGCTCGATTTTCAATTACTTCAGTAAGGCTATCCCAAGCAGCAAATGTCAGTTCATCAGGCTCGCGCGTCGGTAACTCAATTTCTATTGAGGCCAGCTCTTCCTTAACGAGCGTTGCCTCTTCAGCCAAACGCGTAAAACGTTTTTT
>JAGRJA010000358.1 GCA_020443005.1 Pseudomonadales bacterium | reverse complement strand
GCCGACAGTGGATAGCAGCACAGCCAACACGGCGATTTTTTATTCCATCTCCAACGCCCAGCAGGGCCTTGCGGGTATCAGTTTTGGCAACTTCCTCATCAAGCGGGTTGTCGCCAACCTTAAGCGCAAGTTACCTAATCTCAATCAGTTTGCCACCTTGTCGCCGGTGCCTGGTTTTCGTCGCTGGCTTGAAAAGCAGATGGAAGATGACGACGGCAACCTGCTGCTGGAAAGTGAGCAGCAACTGATTACCGATCTTGCGGTTAAACTTTCGGTTGAGCCAACACTTGCAGCCATACTCAATGAAGAAGGCTGGCCGCAGGCTTCTGCCCTGTCCGATGTGTTGTACCCACCTTTGATGCGCCTGTGCTCGGTTTACCTCACCACGCGTTCCGAGGCCAAAGGTGGGCGGATGCTCGACCCTGTTGCCCACTTTCACCTCAGCAACGGGGCGACATTGCAGCAAATTAACTGGCTGGGCGACAGCTCCAAAAACGGCATGAAAAACGCCTACGGCATTATGGTTAACTATCTCTATAATCTCGACACTATTGACGAAAACAGTGAGAACTATTCCAATGGTGAGCCGCCCTCGATTTCCAATAGCGTCAAAAAACTGGTGAATCAGGAGTAGGCAACGAGCCATACCAGGCAGAAGTACCGTCTTCTGCAGAGATGTGATAACAAAACCCGGCTACAAGCCGGGTTTTCTGTTTATGGCATAACTTTTCCTTTCCTTTGTCTGCAGATGCGAGTAATATCACCTTAAGTAAGGATAAAAATACTTCCAATAGAATAATGATACTGTCGAGGCAAACATGTTGAATCTGTTTTCTGTCTTTCGCACCTTTCTGGTCTTCATATTGCTGATACCGTCCCTTGCGCTTGCTGTCGATACGGATGGTGATGGATCAGACATTATTGAAGAGCAGCTTGCCGGAACCAGCGATCATAACCCATCGGTTCGTCCTTACTGGTGGCGAACTTTTAATGGTGATGGACTCTATAATGACATTCTTGGTGGGTCGGTCGGCGGTGCTGGTGATGTCAACGGTGATGGGTATGATGACCTGATTGTGGGTATTGTAGGTGGTCTGCACCCTGGTCGTGTACGCGTATTCAGTGGAATGGATGGCAATGTGCTCTACACCTTTAGTGGTGATGATTTATTTGATTCATTTGGTGTTTCCGTCAGTGGTGCGGGTGATGTTAACGGGGATGGCTATGCTGATCTGATTGTAGGCGCTTCGGGCGATGACAACAATGGAGATGCATCTGGTAGTGCGCGTGTGTTCAGTGGTGTCGATGGTACGGTGCTTTATACTTTTAGCGGTGATGGTGCTGTTGATTATTTTGGTAAATCAGTCGGTGGTGCGGGTGATGTCAATGGCGATGGTTATGCCGACCTAATCGTGGGCGCTTATCGAGATGATAATAATGGTTTGGACTCTGGCAGTGCGCGGGTTTTTAGTGGTGTTGACGGTTCAGTACTCTATACCTTCTATGGCGACAGTGCGGGTGACTATTTTGGTAACTCGGTAAGTGGTGCCAATGATGTTAACGGTGATGGCTATGCCGACCTGATTGTGGGCGCTTATAAGGATGATAATAACGGTAGTGAGTCTGGTAGTGTGCAGGTTTTCAGCGGTAAAAATGGCGCAGTGTTATACGCCTTTGATGGTGATAGTGCTGCTGATGAATTTGGTAGGTCAGTGAGTGGTGCTGGTGATGTTAATAATGATGGCTATGCTGACCTGATCGTGGGTGCTTCTGGTGATGATAATAATGGGAATAATTCAGGTTCGGCATATGTATTCAGTGGTGCGGATGGCAGTCTGCTTTATACCTTTAATGGTGAGTATTCTAACGACAATTTAGGTCTTTCAGTAAGTGGTGCCGGTGATGTTAACGGTGATGGTTATGCCGAATTAATTGTTGGAACGAAACGGAACAGTAACAATGTCATTCTTTCTGGCGCTGCGCTTGTGTTTAATGGTTTAGATGGTAGCTTGCTTTATCGATTTAATGGTGACAGCTATTTAGATTCGTTTGGTGTTTCAGTGAGTGGTGCCGGTGATGTTAATGGCGATGGCTTGGCTGACCTGATTGTAGGCGCTACAGGAGATGATAATGGTGGTATGGATTCTGGATCTGCTCGTGTATTTTTGAGCTCCGATCTTTTGTCCGATGTTGACCTGGATTTCGTGTTAAACCAGGCTGATGCCTTCCCGTTAGATGCTTCGGAATCTGCAGATAGTGATGGTGACGGTGTGGGAGACAATGGTGATGCTTTTCCACTGGATGCTACTGAGACGGTGGATACTGATGGTGATGGCGTGGGTGATAATACTGATGTATTCCCATTAGATGCTTCCGAGACAGTGGATAGTGATGGTGATGGTGTGGGTGACAATGCTGATACCTTTCCATTGGATCCAACTAGATCGACTGATAGTGACTCTGATGGCGTTGATGATAATGTTGATAATTGTCAATTGATAGCAAATGTTGATCAGTTGGATTTTGATCTCGATGAATTGGGTGATGCCTGTGACACCGATGATGATAATGACGGAAGCCCGGATAGCTGGGAAACAATCTGGGGTTCTGATCCGTTTTGGGCTAATGTCGATACGGACGGTGACGGCGTGCCGAATTACATCGAATTGAATGTTTATAGTACTGACCCTTATAACACGGATACAGACAGCGACGGCGCAAACGATGGCCTTGAAATCGCTGTTTATTTAACTGACCCATTGGTTGCTGATCTGGATACAGATAATGACGGATGGCCAAATGTTTATGAGGAGTCATGTTTGAGCGACCCGCTAAATAATGCTTCCATACCGTCTGATAACGATGCTGATTTTATCTGTAACAGAAATGATCCTGATGATGATAATGACGGTGTTTTGGATGCGGATGATGCCTTTCCCTACGATGAAACCGAAACAACTGATACAGATCATGACGGAGTAGGAAACAACGCAGATATCGATGATGACGGAGATTACTTCTTGGACAATGTTGATCCATTTCCATTAGATGCGGGTAAACCGAGATATACTCCGCTCTATACACTTGATGGTCAGGATGTTGGCGATAATTTCGGCTTTGTGTTGGCAAATGTGGGTGATATGAATCTGGATGGCTATGCAGACATGGCAATTGGCATTAGCAGTAATTCGCCAAGTTCTCCAAATGTGGGGCGAGTAAGGGTTGTCAGTGGTCTGGATGGAACATCGCTTCTAAATGTTTCTATTCAGGGTGAGTTTTCGTTATCAGCAGGGTCTGTTTCCAGTGCAGGTGATGTTAACGGTGATGGTTATCTGGATGTGATAGTTGGAGCACCGTTAAGTGATAGCAATGGCAACGATAGTGGCAGTGTGAAAGTGTTCAGCGGTCTTGATGGAGCAGTTATTTACCAAATGGAAGGAGGTGCCGAAGACAAGTTTGGTTTTTCCGTGGCCGGTTTGGGTGATATAAATACAGATGGTTATGATGATTTTTTTGTGGGTTCAGCTTGTGCTTCTCGGATTGACATTTTTTGCTATATAACTTTTCAAGTGTTTAGTGGTTTGAATGGAAATGAGCTGTATGGCCCGATTAGCGGAGGTTATTCGGTTGCCACAATGAATGATGTGGATGGCGATGATGTGCCTGATTTTGTTGCTAGCTATCGCGGGTTGGGGCAGTCAACAATACAAATTCATAGTTCCGCAACAGGCGAAATTATGTCTACTATTAACCCATTCGGTGATGTGCTAGTTGGTGACACGCCTGAACTTGGAAGCAGTCTTGATGCAAGTGTAGACATAAATGGTGATGGCTATAATGATGTTATTTCTGGAGGCCATAGGAATCAGGTTTTTTCTGGTGGCGGTGTTGATACTGGTCATGTGTTTGTATTTAGTGGTTTTAATTCATCGATTGTGCATTCATTTGAAGGTGGACAAAACTACTCTTCAGGAGGTGAACAATTAGGGCATGTGGTTAAAGGTGTTAAAGATATAAACGCTGATGGTTATGACGACTTTGTTATGACAGCACCAAATGCATCTAGATACTTCTTGGGAACAACCGGGCTTATTCGGCTAGTGAGCGGAAAAGACGGCAGTGATATTCTTGCATTGCTTGGGAACAAGAGCGAAGGTTTTGGTCTTTCATTGGCAGTATTGGATGATTTGAATGGTGACGGAAAATCTGAATTTGCGATAGGGAAGTTAGTAGATTCAAACGGGAGTTTCGTTGGCGCGGTGAGTGTTTATTCTTTAACTGAAGATTATTTAGACTCTGATGCTGACGGTGTTCGGGATTTGCTGGATGTTTTTCCCCTGAATGAAAGCGAATCGTCTGATGGCGACTCCGACGGGGTGGGGGATAATGCCGATCAATGTGACGCCACAAGCGTATTGAATATTGATAATGATGCTGACGGTTGTGATGATGCTACTGAAGACCTCGACGATGATAACGACGGTGTCTTCGACACCGATGAAATTGCTTGTGGCTCTGACCCGCTCGACGCGAGTTCAGTGTGTAACACCACACCCTCAACCGGCGAAAGCGATTTTGATGGTGACCTCGATGACGATGTATTGCTGAGAAGCACTTCCTCCAGCAACTGGCGCCTGTTCAGTTTTGCCAGTGGTTCAGTAACTGGCAACAGCAGCTATGCCGCCTATGCCAACAACGGTTGGGATTTTGTGGCCAATCTCGATGCCGATGGCGATCTCGACAAGGATATGCTGCTGCGCAATACCTCAACCGGTGCCTGGCGCTTGTTCATTGCGCAGAATGGGGTAGTTGCCGGTAGCAGTTCATTGGCACTTTATACACCAGCTAATTACAGCTTTGCTGCAGCGCTGGATGTCGATGCCGATGGTGACGAAGACATCCTGCTACGCAACAGCAGCGATGGCAAATACCGTCTGTTCACGCTGCAAAATGGCATTATTGCTGATAGTAGACCGTTGAATATTTGGGCGTCTTCAGATTATGACCTGAGTGTTGTTGGAGATTTTGATGGCGATTCCGATGATGATGTTCTTCTTCGCAATAATGTTAACGGAAGCTCGCATTTGTTTAATCTTGAGGCAGGCGTGGTTGTGGGTGATAGCAATCTGAATCTGTATGCAGATTCAAGCTACAGAGTGCAGGTTGCCAGTGACTTCGATGGTGACGGCGATGATGACATCCTCATCCGCAATACCAGCACTGGCGCATGGAACTTGTTCAGCGTGCAGGGTGGGGCCGTTTCAACAGTCACAGGCATCTATCCTTATCAAAGCCTCGACTGGAGCTTCCAGACCGAAGGTGATTTCGACGGCGATGGCGACAGTGACTTGTTGTTGAGAAATAGCAGCGGTATCTGGAAGTTGTTCACGGTACAAGGTGGAGTGGTTACGGGTAATAGCGGTGTCAGTCTCTACAGCAGCACCGATTGGCAGTTGCAGCGTTAGCCGCTGCTTGTCAGCATCTAAACGAAAACCCGGCAGCCGCCGGGTTTTTTTGTGCTACGAAGCTTTTGGCTGTTCAGTCTGGCCTTTAGCGATTCAGCAACTTCGCGGCATCTTTTGCAAAATAGGTGAGAATGCCATCGGCACCGGCGCGTTTGAAAGCGAGCAGCGATTCCATCATTACCGTGTCTTTGTCGAGCCAGCCTTTTTCAAAGGCGGCACAGTGCATCGCATATTCGCCGCTCACCTGGTAGGCAAAGGTGGGAGCTTTCAGTTCGTCTTTTACGCGGCGAATAATATCCAGGTAGGGCATGCCGGGTTTGACCATGATCATGTCGGCACCTTCCTGTAAATCCAGCGCGCATTCATGCAGGGCTTCATCGCTGTTGGCGGGGTCCATCTGGTAAGAATATTTGTTGCCCTTGCCGAGATTGCCAGCAGAGCCAACGGCATCACGAAAGGGGCCGTAATAGGCGGATGCATATTTGGCTGAATAGGCGAGGATGGCTGTGTTGGCGTAGTTATCGAGTTCCAGCGCCTTGCGGATGCAGCCGATTCTGCCATCCATCATATCTGAAGGTGCTACCACATCGGCGCCGGCTTTCGCATGCGAGAGCGCCTGCATCACCAGTGTTTCAACGGTGCGATCATTCAGCACATAGCCCTTGTCGTCGATGATGCCATCCTGCCCGTGTGTGGTAAAAGGGTCGAGCGCCACATCGGTAATCACGCCCAGTTCGGGTGCAGCATCTTTTACGGCGCGAACTGCCCGTTGCGCAAGGCCATTGTCGTTGTAGGCTTCTTCGGCATGCAAACTTTTGGCTGAAGCGGGTGTTACCGGAAACAGGGCGATGGCGGGAATACCGAGCGCAAGCAGCTCCTTGCTTTCTTTCACCAGCAAATCGATGGAAAGGCGGGCTACCCCCGGCATGGAAGCGACAGTTTCGCTTTGCCCTTTACCTTCAATCACAAACACCGGCAGTATCAAATCGTTTACGGTGAGCCGGTTCTCTTTCACCAGGTTACGGGTAAAAGTATTGGCACGCAGGCGGCGCATTCGCGTGTTGGGGTAGGCGCCTCGGCTGCTGGAAAAACTCATATTGATAACCCTGTCGGTATTGGTTGATGAAATGAAGGTGAAAAACACTGGCTGAAATTATGCCATGCCTTTGCGTTTTTGCCGATTAAAGTTGTTTGAATACCCTGCGGGCAGCTTCAATGGTGGCTTGTAAATCCTCATTGCTGTGCACGCTGGATACAAACCCGGCTTCATAGGCAGAAGGTGCAAGGTAAATGCCTTCGTCGAGCATCGCGTGAAAAAAGCGGTTAAAGCGTTTCAGATCGCACTGGCTCACTTGCTGAAAGGATGAAACCGTTTTTACTTCGGTGAAGAACAAGCCAAACATGCCGCCTGCCTGATTGGTGGTAAAAGGAATACCTGCTTCATCGGCGGCGGCCTGCAAGCCCTGCATCAGTGTATTAACCTTGTCGCCGAGTTGTTGGTAAAAGCCGGGTGACGAAACCTGTTTCAGCAGGGTGAGGCCGGCAGTCATCGCAATGGGGTTGCCGGAAAGTGTACCGGCCTGATACACCGGGCCAAGTGGTGCGATGTGCTGCATGATCTCGCGCTTGCCACCAAAGGCACCCACCGGCATGCCGCCGCCAATGACTTTACCGAGTGTGGTGAGGTCGGGTTTTATGCCGTAGTGTGCCTGTGCGCCACCGAGCGCAACGCGAAAGCCGGTCATGACTTCGTCAAAAATCAGTACGCTGCCGTATTGTGTACAAACATCGCGCAGCCCTTCCAGAAAGCCGGGTACAGGCGGAATACAGTTCATGTTGCCGGCAACGGGTTCCACGATGATGCAGGCAATGTCGTTACCGATTTCTGCGAAAGCCTGTTTGACCGATTCGATATCGTTGTAGGTGAGAGTGATGGTGAGTTCGGCAAGTGCCTTGGGCACACCGGGCGAATTGGGTTCGCCCAGCGTGAGTGCGCCGCTGCCGGCTTTTACCAGCAGTGAATCTGCATGGCCGTGATAACAGCCTTCAAACTTGACGATGCGGTCGCGCCCGGTAAAGCCGCGGGCGAGACGAATGGCGCT